>JAJEIJ010000031.1:0-104388 GCA_022827725.1 Acidimicrobiia bacterium | reverse complement strand
TGACGGTGATGGTCTTGGTGGTGTCGCCGGGGGCGAATCGGAGGTGGCCGGCGTTGGCGGTGTAGTCGTCGGGGTGGGTGGCGGCGTTGTTGCCGGTGCCGTCGGCGGTGGTCCAGTAGACGGACGATTCCACGAGGGTGGCGCCGGTCTTGGTGGCGGTGAGCGTGATGTGGGTGTCGGTGCCTTCGGTGGCTGTGGCTGTTTTGCTGGTGAGTTGGATTGTTGGGGCGTCGGCGTCGTCGGTGATGACGCCGACGGCGGTGTCCTCGCCGGGGTTGACCGGCGGCGGGTTGGTGCCGGTGGGTGTGCCGAGGGTGACGGTGAAGTAGTGGTCCGACTCGTAGGCGGTGTCTTGGGTGGTGGCGACGGTGAACGTCGTGCTGGTCTGGCCTTGGCTGATGGTGACGTTGCCGCCGGTGTTGTCGTAGTCGGCGCCGGTGCCGCCCGACGCGCCGGTAGCGATGATGTGGGCGGGGTCGGAGGTGACGCCGCGCCCGTCGGCGAGCGTGTAGGGGACGGTGATGCCGCCCGCAGGCGCGGCGGCGGGGATGGTGACGGTGAAGGTGACCGCGCTGCCCTCCGCCGCCGGGGCGTCCGCCGCCACTGTCGTGCCGCCCGCCACGGTCAACACGCCCGAGAGCGCGTAGAGCGGCTTGAGTGCTCCGTGGCTAGTGCCACCGCAGCTGTCGTTGACGGGTCCGAGCGGTTTATGGTTGGCGTTCGAGGCGTTGAGATGGCCCACGTTCACCCGTGCTCTGGGGGGCGATAGGCGATTTATGTTTCGCTCGCTGCAGTAGCGGGTTTGTTCCCGCCCTGTGGACAGCGTGCCGGTCCAGTAGCCCGCAGCGCTGACGGTGGCGCTGCTGCCGTCGGCGTGGCGGGGATCGGTTTCGTCGTCCCAGTCGCCGTCGGTGAAGTCGGCTTTGTCGTCCGCGACCTTGTTGCCTTTGACCCAGTAGATCGGATCGTCAGGGTGGGCGGCCTCGCTAGGGTCGAATCTGGCGTTGTAGGAGGCGTGGATGCCCAAAGAGTTGCTTTGGCCTCCGCTGCTCGCGATGATCGGATGGAACGTGTCAGCGATCGGGGCGAGTTCGGGCACGCCGCCGGCCTTGAGGGCATTGCCGGTGATCTCGTTGCGCACATGCGTCTGATAGTCGTGGAGACGTAGGGCCCCGTTGATCGTTGCACTGGTGACGTAGATGAGGCGGAAGCTGTCGCCGGGCGACAGGCCGTCGGGCAGCAGCGGCCAGTCCAGCGCGACAGTGCCGTGTATCACACTTGCTTCCTCGCCTGTGTCTTCGATGCCGAACCAGGCTTCGGCGCCGGCGGGCTGCGCTTGGAGGCCGCCGCCGAGGTTGGTGTCGACGGGGGCGCTGCTGAGCGGACTGTCGGTGTCGGCGTCGAACACGCGGAAGTCGTTGGGGAACGTTATGGCGAACGCCTCGTCGTAGGGCTCGCCGTCGTCGAAGCCGTCTTTGGCGTGTACGACGACGGTGGCGGTCTGCGCGCCGGCGCCGCGGAACTCGACGTAGCGGAAGCCGATGTGGTTGGGGGTGTACCGGTTGGAGTGCTCATAGGACACGCCGGTGCCGGTCGCGGTCATGACGAAGTCGTTGTGCTGGGGCGGCCAGGCGACGTTCGCGCTGGCGCGCACGCCGCGGTAGTCGTTCGTGACCACGCGCCGCTCGCCGATGTCGTTCGGCCAGGCGCCGCCGTCGGGCGGGTCCAGCTCGCCGTCCTCCTCGGTCGGCTCCTCGATCACCGGCGTGTTGCCGTTCGCGACCGCCTCGAGCCGCAACGGCACCCGCACATACTCGCCGTCCACCAGGGCGCGGCTCAAGGTGAGCGTCAGGCTGCGGTCGACCAGCGTCGCGTCGCCCTCCACCATCACCCGCGAGATGCCGGTCTGGCCCGGGGCGGTGCGAAGGCCGCCATTCGAGCTGGCCATGGTGATGGTGGTGGGGTCGTCGTCGAGCACGCTCACGCTGTGGGCGACGTCGGCCAGGGCGGCGTAGGCGGTGTCGCCGCTGAGGGCGTGGGTGACGGCCATCGTCCGCCGCGGCTCGTCGGCGCTGTTGTTCGCCGGGGTGACGGTGACGGTCTGGGGCGTCGCCCAGTTGCTGTTGGTGAACGTGAGCGCGCCGCCGGCCTTCACCGCTCCGCCCGATGAGATCGTGGTGGTGACGGTCACGTTGTTGGTCGGCCGGGTGTTCAGCCGGATGCCGTAGCTGTAGTCGACGCCTTCAGTCGCCACGCGCTTGTGGGGGTCGGCGTCCTCGATGATGGCGAGGCCCGGCACGGCTTCGGCGAGGGTGACCGACTGGAAGCGCTGGCCGGGGTCGCCCTGGGGGCGGTCGGGGCAGCCGTGCGCCGCGCAGACGCCGCCGGCGAGGTTCGATCGGTGGTGGCTGGCCCGCCAGGGCTGGTCGGTCGGCGGCATCCCGATCTGGAGCGTCTGGCTGACCGAGTCGCCGTCGGTCAGCGCGGTGACCTCGATCACGCCCCCCTGCACCCCCGCGCCGGTGAGAGTGACGAACCCGTTCGCGCCGTCGTCGGAGTAGGACACGCCGGTCTGCCCGCTGGCCGCGGCCAGCGAGAAGTTGGTTCCCAGCGTCGCGCCATTGAACGTCAGCGCTGCGGTGACCTCCTCGCCGGCGACCAGCGCCCGGTCCAGGCGCACCAAGACGGAGGCCTTGTCGGTGTTGCCCTCCGTCGCGGTGTTGTCGGGGGTGCTGGCGGGCAGCAGACGCACCCGTGTCGGCTCGTCGTCGTCGGTCACCCGCACCGGCAGGTTCGGGATGGAAATGCCCGACACGACAGCGGCGTTGTTCGCCGTGGAGTCGTTGTAGGCGGTGCCGTCGCTGGCGTTGTACGAGCCCTGCAAGACCCTGAACGTGAGATTGCCGCTGACTGTCCCGCCCGCGGTGTCCACCGCGTTGTCGGTGGAGATGACCGTGAACTCCCGCGACAGGTCCGTGGCACCCGACGGCCAGTACCCCACCACATACTCCGCCCGCACCGCGTCATGGCCGGCGGCGCCCGCAGCCGGGTAATCGCGAGACAAAGAGCTGTTGATCCGAGCGAACGGCCCCATAGACGACGAGCCGGTGCGCACCCCCGTCGTGGTGGAAGCCACCACCACAATGTCCTGAGTGGGCGCAGACGCCAGAGTGATCTCGAACGTGGCGCGCCGGTCGCGGCCGTCGCCGTTGGCGGAGTGCTCCATCACCGACAACGCGCTGCCCCCGCGAACAGTCAGCGTCGCGCCGGTGCCGGTGAGCGTAGTGTCAGCTTCCGGCTCGACGACCGCCACCGTCCACTCGCCCAGCACCGTGCCGCTCGTGCAATCAGCAGTAGTGCACAACCGCACCCCGAACGTCTCATCACCCGCGCCGTCGCTGTCCGCGTTCGCCGTCACCTCGAAGCCGATGGTGCCGTAAGTGGAGTTGCGATACGCGCGCGGAGCGCTGGCGTCAGGGGTGATCGTCTGCGCTTGGCCGCGCAGATTGTCCGTCGTGACCCTCACATCGCCGGCCTCGGCGGTGAAAGAGCCCGCCACGCTCACATGCACGAAATAGCTGGGACGCGACGCGACGTTGGAGATCACGAAATCACGAGACTGCCCCTCGACAATCGAGACCCGGTTCAAAACAGCCTGCGACGCGACCTGCTGCGCCGAAGCCTCAGACGCCCCCAACCCCAACGGCAAACCCGCCGGAACCACCCCTAACACCGACGCGAACAACACCAGCCCCAACCCGGCGCCCAGCCAACGCCTCACCGAACACACCACCAAAGAAGAGGAAGAAAACGGGGGGGGGGGGGTCACAGCATCAGAGCCGCCACGGCAAAAAAACCTGAAAAGCACGCCTGAAATTTTTCCACCTGCCCCCAACCGAAGCAAACAATCCCCCGAATACTCCTATAGGGCAGGGGTTGGCTGCATCAACTCCCACGGCCCACAATTCCTCTCCAGCCAAGTTCCGAATACTCCTATAGGGCAGGGGTTGGCTGCATCTGTCTGAGCGATCTGGGGCGGTGGCGGGTGGACCTGTCTCAGTATGTGCTGGGAGTTTCTCACTACGTGGGGTCGAAGTGGGGGCGGTTGAGGCTGTAGCGGGCGATGGCGCCTTGGGCCACCGCGGGGTCGAGGCTGCCTTCGGTGGTCAAGGCGCTCAAAACAGCGGAGATCACGCTGTGGGCGTCGGTCTCGAAGAAGCGGCGCAGCGACTCCCGGGTGTCGGAGCGGCCGAAGCCGTCAGTGCCCAGGGGGATGAAACGGCGGGGCACCCAGCGGGCAATCTGATCGGGAACCATGGTCATGTAGTCGGTGACCGCCACCACCGGGCCCCGCCCGCCGGCCAACCGCTGAGTCACCATCGGCACCCGGGCCGCCTCGTTGGGATGCAGGCGATTCCAGCGCTCCACTTCCAGGGCCTCCTCCCGGGCCGCCTTGAATGACGTGGCGCTCAACAGATCCACCCCGATCCCGTAATGCTCGGCCAGCTCGGCCTGGGCGTCGCGAGCCGCCTGGTGGGCGGTGCCCGAGAAGATGATCGTGGCCTGCTGCTCGGTGCCGTCCAGAGCGTGGTTCCACTGGTACAGCCCCGACAGGATGTGCTCGTCGCTGATGAAGTCGGCTCGGCGGGGCTGGCGGTAGTTCTCGTTGTAGATGGTGATGTAGTAGAAGACGTCGCCGCCGCCGCCGTTGCCGTACATCCGGTGCAGGCCGGCCCGCACGATGGCGCCCAGCTCGTAGGCGAACGCCGGGTCGTAGGCGCAACAGGCCGGCACGGCAGACGCCAGCAGGTGGCTGTGGCCGTCCTGGTGCTGCAAGCCCTCGCCCAACAAGGTGGTGCGCCCCGCGGTGGCGCCCATCAAGAACCCCCGGGCCCGGGAGTCGGCCGCCGACCAGATCAGATCGCCCACCCGCTGGAATCCGAACATGGAGTAGAACGAGTAGAACGGCACCATCGGCACGCCCACGGTGGCGTAGCTGGTGGCCGCCGCCGTCCATGAGGCCAGCGATCCCGCCTCGGTGATGCCCTCCTCCAGGAGTTGGCCGTCCTGCCCCTCGGCGTAGGACAGCAGCAGGTCGTGGTCCACCGGCTCGTAGAGCTGGCCCTCGGAGGCGTAGATCTTGAACTCCCGGAACAGCGAGTCCATGCCGAAGGTGCGGGCCTCGTCGGGGACGATGGGCACCACTCGGGCCCCGAACTCCTCGTCTCGCATCATGTTGCGCAGCATCTGGGTGAACACCATGGTGGTGGACACCTCGCGCCCGTCGGAGCCCTCGTCGTAGTCGGAGAACAGCTTGTCGTCGGGCAGCTTGATGGGCCGGCGGATATTAACCACCCGAATGGGCAGCGGACCGTCCAGCTCCTTGCGCCGGGCCATCAGGTACTGGTGCTCGGGGGAGTCGGGCGATGGCTTGTAGTACGGGGGGTTGGCGTCGTCTTGGAGGGCCTCGGCGGGGATCTCGTCTTCCAGGTGGAGCCGGGAGCGCAGATCCATGAGCTGGGCGGTGGTCATCTTCTTGATCTGGTGGGTGGCGTTGCGGGCCTCGAGCCCCTCGCCCAGCGTCCAGCCCTTGATGGTTTTGGCCAAGATCACCGTGGGGCGGTCGGTGGCCTCCACCGCGGCCTTGTAGGCGGCGTATAGCTTCAAGTAGTCATGACCGCCCCGGGGCAGGTCCTCGAGCTGGCGGTCGCTCAGGTGGTCCACCATCTTGCGCAGCCGGGGATCGGGGCCGAAGAAGTTCTCCCGGATATAGGCGCCGGTCTCGGTGGCATATCGCTGGTACTCCCCGTCCACCGTGGTCATCATCTTCTCCAGCAGCACGCCGTCGACGTCGGCGGCCAGCAGCTCGTCCCAGCGGGAGCCCCAGATCACCTTGATCACGTTCCAGCCCGAGCCCCGGAAGTTGCCCTCCAGCTCCTGGATGATTTTCCCGTTGCCCCGCACCGGCCCGTCGAGGCGCTGGAGGTTGCAGTTCACCACCCAGATGAGGTTGCCCAGGTTGGCCCGCCCGGCCAGCGAGATCGACCCCAGCGTTTCGGGCTCGTCGCACTCGCCGTCGCCTACAAAGCACCACACCTTGGAATCGCTGGTGTCCTCGATGCGGCGGTCGTGCAGGTAGCGGTAGAAGCGGGCGTGGTAGATGGAGTTGATCGGCCCCAATCCCATCGACACCGAGGGGTACTCCCAGAAGTCGGGCATCAGCCGGGGGTGGGGGTAGCTGGAAAGGCCCTGGCCGCCGATCTCCATGCGGAAGTTGTCAAGCTGTCCGGCGGTGAGGCGGTCCTCCAGGTAGGCCCGGGCGTAGATGCCGGGGGCGGCGTGGCCCTGGATGTAGACGGCGTCGCCGGGCAGCCCGTCTTCTTTGCCCTTGAAGAAGTGGTTGAACCCCACCTCGTACAGCGCGGCCGACGAGGCGAAGGTGGACAGGTGCCCCCCGATGCCGTCGGCCCGCTTGTTGGCCTTCACCACCATGACCGCGGCGTTCCACCGGATGAAGGCTCGGATGCGGCGCTCGATGTACTCGTCGCCGGGGAAGAACGGCTGGTCGGCGGTGGGGATGGTGTTCACATACGGCGTCTGCACCGTGCCCGACAGGCCGGTGCCCAATTCGTCGGCCCGGTCGAGGAGCCGCCGCAGCAGGTAGCGGCCCCGCTGCCCGCCTGAAGCGCTGACCACCGCGTCGAGGCTGTCGAGCCACTCGCGGGTTTCTTCGGGGTCGGTGTCGGGCAGTTGGTGTGAGAAGTTCACGGCCACGGTCTAATGCCCTTGGTGTGAGAGGTACATAACTGTGCACAATGCTTTCAATTCTGGGGCGGTCATGCCAGCATGAGCGGATGCCTGATGCTGGAAAGCCCACTGTGGTGTACACCGACGGTGCCTGCCGGGGGAATCCCGGACCGGGTGGATGGGGTTGGGTGGTGCCCGATGGCCCGTCGGGATCGGGCGGCGCGCCCCAGACCACCAACAACCGCATGGAGTTGATGGGGGTGCTGGAAGCGCTGCGGTCGCTGGATGGGCCGCTGGAGGTGTACTGCGACTCCACCTACGTGGTCAATTGCTTCAAAGACCGGTGGTGGGAGGGGTGGATCCGCCGAGGCTGGAAGACCGCCGAGAAAAAGCCGGTGTCGAACCAGGATCTCTGGAAGCAGATCATCGAGCAGGTTGAGGCCCGCTCTATCGCCTTCCACTGGGTGAAGGGCCACTCCGGGAACCGGTGGAACGACGAAGCCGACCGCCTGGCCACCGAGGCCGCCGACACCCAGGACGTGGTGGAAGAGCAGTCGCTGTTCTGATTTCGATCAGCGCAGGATCTTGTCCAGCGCCCCTCTTAGGTCGGGGTGGCGGAACTCGAAGCCCGCATCGGTCAAGGCGACAGGATGGGCCCGGGTGCTGGAGAACAGGAGTCCATCGGCCAGCTCCCGGCCCAGCAGGAGCCGGGGCCCGAAGCGGGGGACAGCCACTACCGCAGGGCGGCGCAATACCGAGGCCAGCACCCGGGTGAACTCTCGATTCGTGACCGGGTTGGGCGCGCACAGGTTCACCGGGCCGGAGATATCGGACTCCAGCAAGAAGGCCAAGGCCCTTACCTGGTCCTCCAAGGCGATCCACGGCCACCACTGCCGGCCGTTGCCCAGCGGCCCACCCAAGCCCAGCTTGAACAGGGGCAGCATACGGGTGAGGAACGGGGCGCTTTCTGCCACCACCAGCCCGGTGCGGGCTATTGCCACCCGGGTGCCCGCATTTTGGGCCTCGGCGGCAGCCGCCTCCCAATCGGCCGCCAGGGTGGCCAAGAACCCGGTCCCAGGTCCGGATTCCTCGTCGAGCAGCTCGTCTCCCCGGTCTCCGTAGAGGCCGACTGCGGTGCCGGCTACCAGCACCGCGGGGGGAGAGGCGGCCGCGCCCATGGCCTCCACCAGCAGCTTGGTGGCGTCCACCCGGCTCTGGCGCAGCTCGCGTTTGCGGCGCTCGCTCCAGCGGCGGTCGCCGATGCCCGCCCCGGCCAAATTGACCACCCCGTCGATGTCGTCGAAGGCATTGTCGTCGATGTCGCCGGTGGCCGGGTTCCAACAGCGGGCGTCCTCATCGCGGGACCCCGGATCGCGCACCAGCCGGACCACTTGGTGGCCGACAGAGTTGAGATGGCTGACCAGAGCGGTCCCGATCAGCCCCGATGCACCGGCAACGACCACTCTCATGGGCCAAGTGTAGGGGCAGTTAGGGTCTTCAGGTTCTGCGTAAGGTGATGCGGGTAGCGTGGGCCTATGTCTGAACCCGAGCAGAGACCCCCCTACGACCATCAAGGCACCGAGGAGGCTAAGCCCAAATCCCGGTCGTTTACCGATGTGCTCCGGCAGATCAATGCCCGGATGGTGCTCGGCGTGCTGGCCGCGGTGGCGCTGATTGTGTTCATCGCGCAGAACACGAAGGAGACCCGGGTCAACTTCTTGGGGTGGGACTGGGACCTGCCGCTATTCCTGCTGCTATTGATCACCATCTTGCTCAGCGTGGTCTGCGCCGAGATCGTCGGCTGGTACATGGGCCGCCGACGGCGCAGCCGCCGTTGATCCCGCTGAGGTGAGCACTCGCCGGTTGATCCTTCTGGCACTTCTCTGCGGGGTGGCCATTTTGGTGGCATTCGCCGTTCAGGCGGTGCTGATCCTGCGCTGACCCGTGGGCCAGCATCACCCATGGGACCGGGGTCAGGGTATTGGGAACCCAACTAAGTGAGACTAGATCATTTTCAGTAAATCTAACCGTATGCTGTGCGGGGCCGCACCGGACCCGTACAGCAGGCCCGGTGCGGCCCTCGGAGAGAGCAGTGCTTTCTCCCAAATGGGGCTACCCGTGGTCGGGCCGGTGAAGACTTGACACCTGGCCGGGAGGGTTCGATCCCCTCTAGCTCCACCCCCAACCATATACGGCAGTTGCGCTGCTCACTACCCAATAGGCTGGTTGCCATGAGCAGCAGCCATGATGTGGTGGTGGTCGGCGGTGGGCCCGGCGGGTATGCCGCCGCGCTCTACGGCGCGGCTGCCGGCCTCGACGTCGCGGTAGTAGAGAAGCAGAAACTGGGAGGGACCTGCCTTCATGTGGGCTGCATCCCGGCGAAGGAACTGCTGGAGACGGCGTCGGTGTACCGCACGGTGGCCCACGCTGATCAATTCGGGATCACATCGGGGTCGCCCTCGGTGGACATGGGGGCGGCCCAAGCCCGCAAGCAGAAGATTGTGGATCAGCTCCACAAGGGCGTGGGAAAGCTGTTGGAGGGACGGAAGGTCACGGTGCTGGACGGATGGGGCTCGCTTGGGCCCGACCGGTCGGTGGCGGTGTCGGGTGGGGAGTCGGGCGATGCCACCCTGACCGCCGACCACGTGGTTCTGGCCACCGGATCGGTGCCCCGCACGCTGCCTGGCTTCGAGGTGGATGGCGAGCGGATCATGACCAGCGACGAGCTGCTGTCCATCACCGAGCTGCCCGAGCGGGCGGCGATCATCGGCGGCGGGGCCATCGGCTTGGAGTTCGCCTCCATGCTGGCCGATCTGGGGTCGCAGGTGACCGTTCTAGAAGCGCTGCCTCGGATCTTGCTGGGGGCGGACGACGACGTGGTCAAGATGCTGACTCGGGCGTTTAAGAAGCGCAAGATCGAGATTCGCACCGGCGTCGCGGTGAGCGGCTGTCGGAACGCCGGCGACGGCGTGGAGCTGGACATCGGCGGTGCCGACCCCTTGGCGGTGGACGCAGTGGTGGTGTGTGTGGGGCGCCGCCCGTTTACCGACGGCCTGGGCTTGGACGCCGCCGGTGTGGAGACAGACGACGGGGGTTATGTGATGGCCGATGAGTTCTGCCGGACCACCGCACCGGGGGTTTACGCCGTGGGCGATGTGGTTCGCACCCCGCAATTGGCCCACGTGGCGTTTGCCGAGGCCATTCTGGTGGTGAAGCACCTGCTGGGGGAGTCGCCCGCGCCGGTGGACTACGGCAATGTCCCGTGGGCCATCTACTGCCATCCCGAGGTGGCCTTCGTGGGCCACACCGAGGCGTCGGCCCAAGAGGCGGGGTTCGAGGTGGTTACCTCCACTCACCGCTTCATGGGCAACGGGCGGGCCATGATCGTGGGGGAGACCGACGGGCTGGTAAAGGTCATCGCGGAGAGCGACGACAACGGGACCGGCGGGCGCATCCTCGGAGTCCACATGGTGGGCCCGTGGGTGACCGAGCAGCTCGGCCAGGGCTATCTGGCGGTGAACTGGGAGGCCACCGTGCCGGAGGTCGCCGAGTTCATACAGCCCCATCCCACGATGAGCGAGCTATTCGGAGAGTCGGTGCTGTCGCTCACCGGCCGGGCCCTGCACTGAGGCGAAGTGCTGGCTGAGACGAACAGTGAACGGGAGGCTCGATGTCTGAGGTGAGGATGCAGAAAGAGGTAGGTGGGCAAGATGTCTGAGGTGAGGATGCCACAGCTCGGAGAGACGGTGATGGAGGGCACCATCATCCAATGGTACAAGCAGGTGGGCGACGAGGTGGCTGAAGACGAGCCGCTCTTCGAGGTGTCCACCGACAAGGTGGACTCCGAGGTTCCCTCTCCCATGTCCGGGGTGCTGGTGGAGATTGTGGCCGCCGAGGGAGACACGGTGGAAGTGGGCGCGGTGATCGCCGTTCTGAGCGAGGACGGGGCGGCTGCCCAACCTGCGTCTGAGCCGCCCGCATCTCCGGCCGAAGCCCCGACTTCCGCGTCCGAGCCAGCAGCAGAAGCGGCTCCGCCATCTCCGCCGCCCCCAGAGCCGGCACCCGCTCCGCCAGATCCTGCTCCCCCAGAGGCGCCGAGTGCTCCCGCCTCCGGCGGCGGCCGATTCGTGTTGTCGCCGGTTGTGCGCCGGCTGATCGCCGAGAACGGGTTGGATCCCTCGCAGATCACCGGCACTGGTGTTGGCGGGCGAATCACCCGCTCCGACGTGGAGTCGTACATCGCCCAAAACCGCACCGCCACAGATCGGGCGGCGCCGACGGCACCGTCTGCGCCGCCCTCTGCGCCGGCTGCCCCGACTCGATCAGCTGGACGGGACACAGTGGTCCCGCTCAGCAACATACGCCGCATCACCGGCGAGCACATGGTGCGGTCGAAGCAGGTGTCGCCCCATGTGCTGACCGCGGTGGAAGTGGATTTCGAAGGGGTGGAGCAGGTGCGCCGAGCCCACCGGGGGGAGTTCAAGGCCGAGCACGGTTTCAGCCTCACCTACCTCCCCTTCATCGCTCGGGCGGTGTGCGATGCCCTTCACGAATATCCCCACATCAACGCCTCGGTGGGAGACAACGAGCTGGTAGTACACAACTACGTCAACCTGGCCGTCGCCGTCGACCTCGACTTCCAAGGGCTGCTGGCCCCGGTAGTAGTGGACGCCGATCGCAAGCGCCTGACGGCGATCGCCGAAGAGGTGGCCGACCTGTCGAGGCGAGCGCGGGCCAAGAAGCTGAACGCCGATGAGATCTCGGGGGGAACGTTCACCATCACCAATCCCGGCCAGTGGGGAACCATGATGCAGTTCCCCATCATCAACCAGCCCCAGGTGGCCATCTTGTCCACCGACGGGATCCGCCGCCGGCCAGTGGTGGTCACCGCCGAAGACGGCGGCGAGGCCATCGCCGTCCACTCGGTGGGGGTGCTGGCCCTGGCCTGGGACCACCGGGCCTTCGACGGGGCGTACGTGGCCGCCTTCTTGGACCACGTCCGCTCCATCATCGAAACCCGCGACTGGCACGCCGAGATGCCATGAGCCTTCGATGAGCCCGCTTCGCGTCCGATGGCTGGGGCGGGTTTCGTATCGGGACGCCCACGCCTGCCAGCAGGCCATGTTCGAGCGGAGCGGCGACTACTTGCTGCTGTTGGAGCATCCCCACGTGTTCACCCTGGGGCTGCGGGGCGACGAGGCCAACATCTTGGTGGACCCGGATGAGGTGGGGGCCGAGGTGGCGTACACCGACCGGGGCGGCGACGTCACCTATCACGGCCCCGGCCAGCTCGTCGGCTATCCGGTGATGACCGTTCCCGGCAAGCGGGGCGGGGGCATGGCCGACACCGTGGCCTACGTGCGCTCGGTGGAGCAGCTGGTGATCGACTCGCTGGGTGATCTGGGGCTGCCCAACTGCGGCCGGCTGTACGACTACCCCGGTGTGTGGGTGGATCCCGACAGCGACAACCCCCGCAAGATCGCGGCCATCGGCGTGCGCCTCAGCCGCACCCGCTCCATGCACGGCTTTGCCCTGAACGTGGACTGCGACTTGGACTGGTTTGATCGCATCGTGCCCTGCGGCATCCCCGACAAGGCGGTCACCTCGCTGGCCGCCGAAGGACGGCGGGCGACCATGCGGGAGGTGGTGGACGCGGTGGCCGCCCGAGCCGCCGACCGCTGGGGGGCGGAGGGAGTAGACCGGGCCGACGTGGCGTGGCGGCAGCGGCCCGAAGACTTGAGCCCGTTCAGCCGAGGGATGGGCCCGGGCGATGTACCCGGCCGGCCGGTCCGGCTGCAATCTCGGATGGACGAGGCCGGGCTGTCCGAGGGGCTGGCCATCAACGGGCGCAAGCCGGAGTGGATGCGGGTGCCTCTTAGGACCGGCCCCGAGTTCCGGCGACTGCGGTCGGTTTTGCACAGCCGGAATCTGGTGACGGTGTGCGAGGAGGCTGGCTGCCCCAACATCTACGAGTGCTGGAACGAGGGCACGGCCACGTTCATGATCAACGGCGAGCGCTGCACTCGGGCCTGCGGCTTCTGCCTGGTGGACACCCGCAAACCCGAGCCGCTCGATCCGGCAGAGCCCGAGCGGGTGGCCGAAGCAGTGGAGGCCATGGGCCTGGACTACGCGGTGATCACCGCGGTGGCCCGCGACGACCTGGCCGACGGGGGTGCTGGCGGGTTCGCGGCAGTGGTGGATGCGGTTCGCGCGCGCACCCCTGAGGTGCGGGTGGAAGTGCTCATCCCCGACTGCAAGGGTGCCCCCGACGCGCTGGCCGTCGTTTTCGACGCCCGGCCCGACGTTTTGAACCACAACATCGAGACGGTGGCCCGGCTCCAGCGGGTGGTTCGGCCCTCCGCGGGCTACGCCCGCAGCCTGGCGGTGCTGGCCCGGGCCAAGGCCGCGGGGCTCACCACCAAGTCGTCGATCATCATCGGCCTGGGCGAGACCGACGAAGAGGTGGCCCAGACCATGGCCGACCTGGCCTCAGTGGGCACCGACATCGTGACCGTCGGCCAGTATCTGCGGCCCACCACCCATCACCTGCCCGTGGCCCGATGGGTGCCGCCCGACCAATTCGAGGAGTTCCGGGCCGTCGGCCAGTCGCTGGGCATTGCCCACGTAGAAGCCAGCCCCCTAACCCGCAGCTCCCACCACGCCCAGCACGCCCACGCCCAGGCTTTGGCTTCGCCGGTGGGGGCGGTGGGTTGATCCTGGCCGTGTTGGCGTGTTTGCTGCGGCTGTGGCTTCTCCGGTCGAGGTTGCAGGAGTAAGTTGATCCTGATGTTCAGTCAGCGAATGGAGCGATTGCGGGCCCAGATGGCCGAGCAGCAGGTGGATGTGCTTCTGCTGTCCGTTGGGGCAGACATGCCCTACTTCTGCGGCTACGAGGCCATGGCCCTGCCGAGGCTCACCATGCTGGTGTTGCCTCGGGACGGCGACGCCCGGCTCATTGTGCCCCGACTGGAGGCTCCCAGGGTGGAAGAGCGGCCTGGCGTGTTCACGGTGGCAGCGTGGGGCGAGACCGACGATCCCATCGCGCTGGCCCAGTCGTTCATCGGCTCGGCCTCGGTGGTCGCCGTCGGAGACCGCATGTGGGCCGGGTTCTTGGTGGACTTGGTCAAACTCCTGCCCGGTGTCGAGTTCCGCCGGGCATCGGAGGTGACCAGTCCGCTGCGCTCGGTGAAGGATGCCGCCGAAGTGGAGTCGCTGCGGGCCGCGGCGGCCGCTGCCGACCGGGTGGCCGTGGATCTTCGGTCGGGCAACATCGAGTTGGTGGGGCGGACCGAGGCCGAGGTGTCGGCCGAGCTGGGCCGTCGGCTGCTGGCCGAGGGCCATCAGCGGGTGAACTTCGCCATCGTGGCTGCGGGGGAGAACGCGGCCAGTCCCCACCATGAGGCGGGGGAGCGGGTGATCAAGCCGGGCGAGGTGGTGCTGTGCGACATCGGGGGGACGATGATGGATGCCGACGGGGTGGGCTACTGCTCCGACATCACCCGGTGCGTGCATTTGGGCGAGCCGCCCGCTGACCTGGTCGAGGCCTACGACGTGCTGTTCGAAGCCCAAGCGGCCCAAGTGGCCGCTGCGGTGGTGGGAAACAGCTGTGAGTCGGTCGACCGGGTGGGGAGGGGCATGATCGCCGAGGCCGGGTTCGGCGACAACTTCATCCACCGCACCGGCCACGGGATCGGCACCGAGGCCCACGAAGATCCCTACATCGTGGAGGGCAACACTCAGGAATTGCGCCCCGGCCACGCCTTCTCCATCGAGCCCGGCATCTACCTCCCCGGTCGATGGGGTTTGCGCCTGGAGGACATCGTGGTGGCCGCCACCGACGGCCCCGACAACCTCACCACCACCGATCACCGCCTGGCCGTTCTCGACGTCTGACGGAGTGCCTAGCCGCCGGTTGAACGGGGCCGTTACTCAGTAGCGTCGAGCACCGCTATCGCTTGGGTGATTCTTGCCCACTTGAGGATGCGCTCGTCGGTAGTGGCAAGAGTGCTTCTTTCGGCAATGGCCGTCGCCGCGATGATCTGGTCGCCAGGGTCTCGGTGGAAACCATGCCGAGCATGTAGGTAAGCGGCCTGGACTGCAATTCCCCCCGTCAGATGCACCTCGGCTACTCCTCGGCGAATGTGGGCGTGGCGCCATTCTTCTGGGGGCATGCCGAGATCAACTCTGTTGTCCCAGTGGAGTCTGGCGGCTTCGAGGAACACGATGGTGGGCACGCCAATACCTTGAGCGTGGATGGCATCGTCGATGACCTGTCGAGCGCGTTTGCCAATCTTGGGATCTCCGGCTGTCATTCGCAACAGCACGTTGGTGTCCAGAAGGATCATTCGGGTGGAGCAGAAGCGGGGTTGAAGACCCGATCGGGGTCACTGACGATGTCCCAGTCATCGGGAGGGATGGCTGGGCTGTCGATGTCCCCGAGTATGCGGGTGGTCCCTTCCATGAACCCCCAAAGGTCGCCTTTGTCGCGGCGGGCAGGTCCGACGACGGCGACCGGTTTCCCGTGTTTGGTGACAATCAGTGTGTCGCCGGTCTCATTTATCTCATCCATGAGCCGCAGACAGTGGTCCCTGAACTGGGATGCAGGAATGGTTCGCTCTCCGGTGCCCATCCCCCAAGATTCCCAAATCTTGTACAAAAAGTCTAGCCAATATTAGCCCAAAGGCGCTCACGAAGAACACTATAACGATAAATATCATTGAAAGAAAATAGATATCATGTATTATCAAGTAGCACACGGGCTACCAGATCCATGCCGAAGCCGGTCAGGATGCCCAGGTACAACAACCCGGTTGCTGCCATGACTGCGGAGTAGAACCGCTCTCGCAGTGCGGCCCGGGCCAGCACGGCCAATCCCGCCGTGGTCACCGCGCATGCCACCCAGAACCAGCCCAATAGCCCGTTGTAGCCGTCGTCGATGGTTCCGCTGAGCACCGACGCCATGCCGGTGGGCCACAGCATCACCACCAACTCGGGTAGCCATAGCAAGCCGGTCCATCGCACCAACTCCAAGAGCGGCCCCCGGGCCAAGCCGGGCTGCACCAGGTACCAGTGGCCCAACAGCATGG
Organism: Acidimicrobiia bacterium; assembly: GCA_022827725.1. GTDB lineage: Bacteria > Actinomycetota > Acidimicrobiia > Acidimicrobiales > Bin134 > Poriferisocius. The sequence continues at coordinate 88,555 of JAJEIJ010000031.1, read as the reverse complement.
CATCGGTCACTGCCCCCAAGAAGAACGCGCCGATCACCGTGCGGGCTACGGCGAGCGCAGCCGGGTCACCCGCGTCGAGCCCGCCGGCCACCACCCCGATCAACCCCACCACAGGGGCGATGAGATCCAATATTGGAGGGAACTCCGGGACGCCGTGGTCGAATCGCTGCTCTTCCCGATCGATCCCGGTCATCTCGGCGATCTCCGCGCTGCGCCGTTCCACCCGCTCCCGCTGGCCGCTCACACCAGCCCGTCGGCGGACAACCGATACCGTAAAAGCCAGGCCCGCCGCTGCCGCGGTGGCCACCGCAGCCCAGTCCCGCACTGGCACCGGGTCGGCGGCAAAGCCGAGCCAGGCCCCGCCGGCGGCCAGCAGACCAAAGGTGCTGCGCATGAGCCAGCCGTAGCCCAGCCCGGCCTCCCGTCGCCGAGTGGTAACCCAGGTGAACGCCAACCCGCCGACGGCCAACTGCTGCAAGAGGGTGGCGGGCTGTAGTTCGATCACTCGATGGATCCCCTCTCACCGCACCGCTGGCCCTGCATTTCAGCGGGCGACGAAGTACTTGGCTTGGGGGTGGTGGCAGATGAGGGCGGACGTGGTTTGCTCGGGCTGGTATTGAAAGCTGGTCTCCTCGCCCACTTGGATGCCGATGCGCTCGGCGTCGAGGAGCTCAGCCACGGTGAGGTTGTCCTCCAGGTCGGGGCAGGCGGGGTAGCCCCAGGAGTAGCGGCCGCCCCGGTACTGCTGGCGGAACAGCCCGATGAGGGTGGGGCCGTCCTCGTCGACGAAGCCCCACTCGGTGCGGATGCGGTGGTGCCAGTGCTCGGCGAGGGCTTCGGCCATCTCCACGCCTAGGCCGTGCAGCAACAGGTAGTCCTGGTAGCGGTTGTCGGCGAACAGCTTGGCGGCGGCTTTCGACACCTCGGCCCCCATGGTCACGATGTGGAAGGCGGCGTAGTCCACCTCGTCGCCGTCGGCGGGCCGGAAGAAGTCGGCGATGCACAGGAAGGGGTCTTTGGGCTGTCGGGGGTATCGGAAGCGGCACACTTCAGCGGTTCGGTTTGGGCTGTCCCACACCACCAGATCGTCCCCGCTTCCGTTCACCGGGAAGTAGCCGTACACCACTTGGGGTACCAGCAGGCCCTCGGCGGTGGCCGATGCGAGCTGCTCGCGCATGGTGGGTCGGATGCGCTCCTTGAAGGCGTCGTCGTCCTCGCCGTCTATGGGGCGGAACTGCCATTGGTTGCGGAACAGGGCGGTCTCGTTCACGTATTCGGCGATGTCGGCCACCGGGATGCCCTTGACCACCCGAGAGCCCAAGAACGGGGGCTCGAACACGGGGTTGTCTACGGCCACCGACGGGGCCCTCTCCGGGAGGTCGTCGGCGGCCCCTGGGGCGTCTCGGCGGGGGCGGCGGGGCAGGTCGCGGCCTCCGGGGCGGCGACCGAACTCGGGATCGTCAACGCCGGTGCGGCGCAGCTCTCCCAGTCGGTCCATCACCGCCAAGCCCTCGAAGGCGTCCTTGCCGTAGAACACCCGGCCCTGGTAGGTCTCCCGCATATCACGCTCCACGTAGGTGCGGGTGAGCGCGGCGCCCCCCAGCAGCACCGGGAGGTGGTGGAGGTTCCGGGTGTTCAGCTCCTCCAGGTTGTCGCGCATGATCAGGGTGCTCTTCACCAGCAGCCCGCTCATGCCTATGGCGTGGGCGTCCACTTCTTGGACCCGGTCGATCATCTCGGCGATCGACACCTTGATGCCCAGGTTGTGAACGTCGTAGCCGTTGTTGGTCAAGATGATGTCCACCAGATTCTTGCCGATGTCGTGGACGTCGCCCTTCACGGTGGCCAGCACAATCCGGCCCTTGCCCCCGGTGTCGTCGGCCTTCTCCATGTGCGGCTCCAGATAAGAAACCGCGGTCTTCATGGTCTCGGCCGACTGGAGCACGAACGGCAGCTGCATCTCGCCGGAAGCGAACAGCTCGCCCACCACCTTCATCCCGGCCAGCAGCGTGTTGTTCACGATGTCCAGCGCCGGGGTGGTGGCCAGCGCCTCGTCCAGGTCGTCCTCCAGCCCATCGCGTTCGCCATCGATGATGCGCTGCTCCAGACGCTGCTCCACCGGCCACCCGGAGCGGTCTTCCTTCACGGCCGCAGTGGCGGTCACATTCTCGAAGGCGGCCAGGAGCTCGGTCAGAGGGTCGTAGTCGTCCCGGCCCTCCGAAGCTGTCCCCGCTGGGCCCCGTCGGTCGTAGATCAAGTCGAGGCACACATCGCGGTGGTGGGGGTCCACCCGGTTCAGCGGGATGATCCGCCCGGCGTGGACGATGGCCGAGTCCAGCCCGGCATCCAGGCATTCGTGGAGGAACATGGAGTTGAGCACATGGCGGGCGGCGGGCTTCAGCCCGAACGACACGTTGGACACTCCCAGCGTGGTGTAGGCGCCGGGCAGCTCGGCCTTGATGCGCCGGATGGCCTCGATGGTGGCCAGGCCGTCTTGGCGCAGGTCGTCGTCGCCGGTGGACAGCGGGAATGTCAAGGCGTCGAAGATGAGGTCGGTGGGGGCCAGCCCGTAGCGATCCACGGCGAGGCGGTAGAGGCGGTGGGCCACCCGCATCTTCCACTCCAGGTCGCGGGCCTGGCCCTCCTCGTCGATGAGCAGGCACACCACCGCGGCGCCGTACTCCCGGGCCAGCTTCAGCACCCGGTCGAGGCGGGAGCCCTCGGCCTCGCCGTCCTCCAAGTTGGCCGAGTTGAGCACCGCCCGCCCGCCGATCCACTCCAATCCGGCTTGCATCACGTCGGGCTCGGTGGAGTCGAGCACGAGAGGGGCGGCCACCCCGGTGGCGAACCGCTGGGCCAGCTCGTCCATGTCGGCGGTGCCGTCGCGCCCCACGTAGTCCACGCACAGATCCAGCAGGTGGGCGCCCTCTCCCACCTGGTCGCGGGCGATCTGGAGGCAGCCGTCCCAGTCGGCCTCCAGCATGGCGTCGCGGAATTTGCGGGAGCCGTTGGCGTTGGTGCGCTCGCCCACGATCAAAAACGAGGTGTCCTGGGCGAAGGGAACCGGGCTGTAGATGGAGGTGGCCGACGGGGGGAGTGCCCCGGGCCGGGGTCCGGGCACCAGGTGGGCGCAGCGGTCGATAACCGCTTGAAGGTGCTCAGGCGTGGTGCCGCAGCACCCGCCGATCACGCTTACCCCCAGTTCGGTCACGTACCGGGCCAGGTAGTCGGCCAGCTCGTCGGGGCCCATGTCGTAGTGCATCTGGCCGTCCACCACCTGGGGTAGCCCGGCGTTGGGGATGCAGGACACCGGCACCGGGCACTGCTCCGACAGCACCCGCAGGTGCTCGCCCATCTCGGCGGGGCCGGTGGCGCAATTCAGCCCGAAAACGGAGGGGTCCAGCGGGGCCAGCGCGGCCAACGCGGTACCGATCTCGGTGCCGGGCAGCATCCGGCCGGTCATCTCGATGGTGACCTGCACTTGCAGCGGCACCTCTCGGCCCACGGCAGCCATGGCCCGGCGGCACCCGTTGATGGCCGCCTTGGCCCCCAGCAAGTCGTATTGGGTCTCGATGATCATCAGATCGACGCCGCCGTCGAGCAAGCCCCGTGCCTGAACCTCGAAGGCGTCGCGCAGCTCGGCGTAGCGGATCTGGCCCAGCGAGGCCAGCTTGGTGCCCGGCCCCACCGACCCGGCCACCCAGCGGGGCCGTTCGCCAGTTGCGTAACCGTGGGCGACCTCTTTGGCAATGCGGGCCGCAGCCAGGTTGATCTCGTAGGCCTGATCGGCGATGCCGTACTCGGCCAAGGGCACGGCAAACGCCCCGAAGGTGGCGGTTTCCACCGCGTCCACCCCGATGCCCAGGTACCTGTCGTGCATATCGGCGATGAGCTCGGGTTTGGTCAAGCACAAGAGCTCGTTGCAGCCTTCCAAGTCGGGGCCGCCGAAATCGTCGGCGCTCAGTGGCTGCTCTTGCACATAGGTTCCGAAGGCGCCGTCGTAGATGAGGACGCGCTCGCGTGCCGCCTCCGAATAGGAACCCACAAAGGGTCAGGGTACTGGGCACAGGGCCGAGGATTGGTGCCGGATATCATCGCAGGGGCTTGAAGCAACCCGAGGAGACCTGGTGATCGCGTTCCGTACCGGCAGAAAAATCCCGGCTAGCGCCGAAGTGCACGCGGTGGGGGTGTGCTCGGGCGGCGACGCCGAGCGGCCCGACGATCTGGATTGGGGAGTGCTCGACGGCCGGGGGTTCGAGGCCAAGGCCGGACAGGTGGAGATCGTGTCGGGGGGAGATCGGCCCATCGCCGCGGTTGGGCTGGGACCGGCCGACAAGATAACTGCCGCAGTGATCCGCAAGGCGGCGGCATCGCTGGCCCGCTCGGCCAAGCGAATGCGGCGAATCGCGGTATCTGTGCTCGACGCTGTGCCCGACAGCGTTGACCGCGCCGAGGCGCTGGGGGCGCTGGCCGAGGGCATGACGCTGGGGGCTTACTCCTACGGCGACTTCAAGTCGGAGCACAAGCCCAACAAGCTGGAGAACGTGCATGTGATCGGCCCGGGGGGCCGGGCGGTGACCGAGGCGCTGGAGCAGGGCCGGCGGGTGGCCGAAGCGGTGTGCTTTGTGCGCGATTTGGTGAACGAGCCCGGCGGGTCGCTCACCCCCATCCGGTTTGCCGAGCTGGCCGAGGAGATGGCCGAGCGGGAGGGCCTGGAGATCACCGTGCTCGATCTGGATGCCATCCGGGAGGCCGAACTAGGCGGCCTTTTGGGGGTGAACCGGGGATCGGAGCAGCCGCCCCGGTTTGTGGAGGTGTCGTACGAACCCGAGGCCGAGGCCGAGTGCCGGGGGTCGGTGGCGCTGGTGGGCAAGGGCATCACCTTCGACTCCGGTGGCCTGTCGATCAAGACCGGCACCGGGATGATGACCATGAAGTGCGACATGAGCGGGGGAGCGGCCGTGCTGGGCGTGATGGCCGCCATCGCTGCGGTGGCGCCTCCGGTGAAGGTCACCGGCTACGTGCCGTTGACCGACAACATGCTGGGGGGTGATGCCACCCGGCCCGGCGATGTGCTCACCATGGCCAACGGCAAGACGGTGGAGGTTCTCAACACCGATGCCGAGGGGCGACTCGTGCTGGCCGACGCCCTGTCGCTGGCCTGCCGGGCCGAACCCGATGCCATTGTCGATCTGGCTACCCTCACCGGGGCGTGCATGGTGGCGCTGGGTCCCAAGATGGCCGGGCTCATGGGTAACAACGAGGCGTGGGTGAACCAGTTGGCCGACGCCGCCGAGCGCACGGGCGAACGGGTGTGGCGGCTCCCGCTGCCCGACGACTACAAAGCCCAGCTCGACTCGTCGGTGGCCGACATGAAGAACATCGGCGGCCCCCACGGCGGAGCGCTGACCGCCGGGCTGTTCTTGTCCAACTTCGTGGAAGAGGGCATCCCCTGGGCCCACCTAGACATCGCTGGCCCCGCCTTCACCGACGCCGAAGACGCCGAAACCTCCAAAGGCGGCACCGGATTCGGCGTGCGGATGCTCCTCGACGCCCTGGCAAACTTCGAACCGCCCTCGGCCTCGGACGACGACTGAGCCTGGCCCCTATCTCCGAGCGGGCTAGGAGGGGTCGATTCGGGGGTTTGGGCGGGTTATTCGAGGCGGGCGCGCAGGGCGGCAAGTTCGGCCTCGGCGGCGTTGGCACGGGCCTCGGCGGCATCGGCGCGGGCGGCTTCGTCTTCGTGGTCTCTCAGCCAGATGTCGGTGGCGGGGTGGTAGAGGCGGAGTTTGGGAGGCGCCCAGCAGAGGTCTAGGCCGAGGGCGCTGCTGTGGCCGCGCCGCTGCACTCCGTGGCCGCCGGTTGTCTCAGTGGTGATGGCGATGGGTTCCCATTGGCCGTTTCGCCGGCGTTCGCCGGCAAGGGGGGTGCCGAGGAGTTCTCCGCCGGTGGGATCGAGCCGCCAGTACTCGGCTACGCCGAGGTCGGCGAATCTGGCGGGCTTCTCGTGCAGGTCTTTCTTGTAGGTGGTGTGTGAGGCGATCTCCAGCGCGAAGGCCGGGACGGCGCCGGCTTCCCACACCTTGTAGGTTCCCTTGTTCTCGACGGCGGCGGTGTTGATCCCAAACGCGACCGCCACGTCGGGGGCCACGACGATTCGTGGGTCGCCCTGCTGGTAGTAGATGTTGATGTCGCTGCACACCCAGGCGTCTGGGTGGTGTTCGGCCAGCCAGCCCCGCAGGGCCACGACCAGCTCCATGCGGCGGCGGGTTTGCATGTCGCCTTCGGGCACCCGCGGTCCTTCCGGATAGTAGACCTCGGCTCCCGGTTGGCGAGCCGCCAACATGCTCATCGGAGCGACTTTCTGAACACGTCACCCAGGCTATTCGCAGCCTGGCGGGCGTGCAACCCAATACGCATGAATCAACTTGAAATATATGCAAATTCACATTGCTGGTGAGCTTGTGGCTAAGGGGCCGCGCGGGTAGGTGGGTATCCACCGGTCGTCGGGTTTTCCCGGCTTTGATGTCGGGTGGTACGAGCCCGACGACTCGGTGGAGGTGTCTGTCATTATGCGCGCGCTGGATGCGGAGGTGGTTGATGCTGTTTGGGAGGCGGTGGAGCCGTCGCGGTGATCGAGGACGTGCTGGTGAAGACTCCATCAACGCCTGGGTCGACAACTGGAACCAGAACCCCCGGCCCTTCACCTGGCACAAAACCGCCGACCAGATACTCGACACCATGGCCGCAAATATGCAACAAATCCCCCACTCAAGACACTAGGAGGGGTCGATGCGGGGTGTGCGGGCTGAGACTTCGCCGGCCAGCCGTTTCACCCTGGCGCTGTTGTCGGTCTCGGTTCCCAGCACGAGGTCCACCAGGCAGGCGCACTATTGGGCGATGCCGACTGCGGCGGTAGCCATCTCGGTGGCGAAGCGCGGGGTGGCGTCTTCGGGATCGCCCGGGACATAGGTGTCGCCGAGGTAGGTGGTGGTCTCCCGCCACACCGAGGCCTGCTTGCCGGTTACCGAGCCCATCGCGTCGCGTAGCTTCCTGGCCTGCTCGCCGCTCAGCCCGGCGGTGGCCGCGTCGCGGATCAGCCCGCCGATGTTATGGGTCCGGTCGGGGTGGTCGCCCTCCAGCGCGTGGATGAGCGCTTTCAGCGCCGTCTCCATCACCGTCTGGGCCGACGCGCAGATGTCCAGCATCCTCCAATGCTTCATGCGGGCGGCATCGGCCGGATCGCGGGCCTCGCGCTCGGTCTCGTCAGCTGGCAGGCGCACGTTCAAGCTGCCCAGGGCTTTCATCGTGCTAACCAGCGCCCCCTCGGCTTGGGCGGCGTCGCTGGGCGCCATCCCGATCTCCTTGGCGTAATCGATGGGGCGCGCCGGAGGTCTGCTAGCTAACTGAACGGCATGGCTCGCGATATGCCGCTCAATGCTCGATTTGCACTCTACCGACCGCTTTCGCCATTCGGCGCGGTCGGTCACCTTCACATCAGCGGGGATACCAGTGGCGTCGCGGATGCGGCGGCGGGCGTCGGCAACGAGGTTTCGGCGCTCGGAGTAGTCGCCCAGATCGTCGAACACCAGGCACAAGTCCAGGTCCGAACCCAGATGCTGCTCGCCGCGGGCCACCGACCCGAACAACAGCACCATGCCCGGGTCCAAATCAGCAACCGAATCCACCGCCCGCCGCGCGTCGTCCATAGTCGGAATCCGTCTGGCCGCCGCCAACGCACTGGTGCCCACACCCGCAGCCTACCCAGCAACATCCGGTATTCCGCAGCCATTTTTCCTGCTCACCGGGTCAAGGCATCATCTCTTGTGGCCGCATTGCGAGCCGCGAGTTCGGCCCAGGTTGTTCATGGCACCGCAGCGGCATGGGAGCAGTTCACCGCATTCGCGGAGGCTGATCGGCTCCTGCGGGGCAATCTGGTGCCCGACGCATGGCTGGCTGCGATAGCAGTCACCTCCGGGGCGAGGATCGCGACCGCTGATGCCGGCTTCTCCCGATTCGAAGGGCTCAACTGGTTCGACCCGGCAAGCTGACAGATACCGCTTCCAATAGGTCACCTGGAAGTAGGGCGAATGAGCCAGGTAAACACCCCATAGGCACCCCCCACTACGACCACGAAGAAGGGGGCGAGGAGCCATTGCTGGGTCTCGAACAGCTTGTCGACGGCTTTGACGGGCCAGGAAGCCGCCACCAGCCCAGCCACCGCGGCCAAAACGTTGACCGCCACATGTCGCCTGGTCGCAGCCATCTCGATGCGTCCGAAGCAACCGCAGGGTTCTGCTGATCCTGAGCGGGCCATGGCCGCGGCCACCACCGCGAACCCGGCGTGGAGCGCGGCGAGGGCAGTGGCGGGGACGGTGCCCCCGATGATGAACGCGCTCACTGCCACCACGAGTTCAACCAGTCCCAAGAGTCGCACGGCCCATTGGCGGTGGTAGAGCCCGAGGCGAGCCAGCGCGGCCGACGCCGGCTCGGGGGTGATCGCCTTTGAGGCTCCCGCCGCGCCCAGCAGGACCGCGGCCATCAGGTAGACCGCGGCCACGTATTCCATGGGCTATCTGATCTCCACGGTCTGAGTCATTTCCATGGCCTATCTGGTGAAGCGGCGCAGGGCGTGGCGACGGCGCTCAGCATCCAGGGCGGCGCGGTCTTCGGCGCTGAGCCGGGGGGTGTCGGGGTGGAGATGGTCTTGGACCTCGGTCATAGCCATGAGCCGCAGCGTGGGCACTGGCGCGGTGTCGGCGTTGTTCCACCGGTAGGTGATGGCGCCTTGAGGGCACCCGCCCAAAGCGATCCAGTTCTGGATGCCGGGGTCTTGGTGGGAGATCACCACTCGCAGCACGCCGTCGGGGTCGAGGCGGGCCTGGGAGTCGTTCATGGTGGTGGGCAGGTTCACGTAGTCGAGGCTCTGGTACCAGGTGTCGCCCACTTGGATGTTCCAGTACAGGCAGTTTGGCGGTGTTACCTCAAACAACAGGGCCTGATCGGGGCCCACCTCGTACCAGCACTGCCCGTAGGATTGCTTCTCGCTTCCCCCCTGGGCGCTCTGGCTCACCTTGTGGGCGGGAACATGGTCGAACGAGTTGATCTGGCCCCGGTCGCGCTGGCCTCCGGCGAAATCGGTCCAGAACTTGGGCACGGTATCCACCTCCCGGGCCAGCTCGTCGAACAGCTCGCAGGTCCGCACCGGATCGAGCCGGGCGGGCGGACCCGACGGGTCGAGGCATTCGAAATAGAGCTCGGCTTGGCTCTCAGCAGCCCAGTCGGAGAAGAACTGGCGCACGAACAGCCGACTCTCGCGCGGCTCCACCTGGAACCAGTCGCCGATGTGGTCGCCGGGGTCGGGGTCGGGGCTGAAGATCACGTTTATGCGGCCATCGCCGATGTCGGTTAGGTCTGTGCTGCCCACGTCGACGAGCTGGATGATGCGCCCCCGGCCGAAGCGGTGGTCCATCAGCGACACGCCCAGGTAGCGAAGCGTGTCTATGCGGCCGGTGAGGCGGTAGGTGTGGCTCAGGTCCACCGGAGCGGTCATGTACATCGCATCGGGATTGTCCTGGCCCACCTTGAAGGGGTACACCCAGCCCAGCTCGGGGTGTTCGGGGTCGTTGTTCTCCACGATCCGGTCGTAGGCCCAAAACAGCATCCTCAGATGGTGTCGCAGGCCCTCGGCTTGCTCAGAGGGATCTGCTCCCCGCGCCGGGTCGAACACGTAGTCGGCCGACTGCTTGAGGCCGTCGCACAGCCGATCCCAGGCAGCCTTCAGTTCATTGTCCACGCCCTATGTCTAGCGCCCCCTCGTGGCTGTGACCGCCTCAGGCTGCGGACTTGGGAGGCGAGTAGTAGGAGGTGTGGGAGCGCTGGAGATGGGTGGGCAGCCGGCGGAGTTGGGCGTGGTTGAGCGGGGGTAGCCGGCGCCGGATGGCGTAGCCGGTATGGCTTTCAGAGGCCAGCCGGAACATCACCAGGCGGTGCAGGGTGCGATGGAGGCCGCCTCGGGGTCCGGCCTTGGGGCTGATCCCCAACTGCAAGGCGATGGGGGCCACGGGAAGCTCGAACCCGTCGGGGGAGTTGTCGAACTCCTGGGCCACGTAGCGCATGAGCCACGCCGCGGTGGGGCCGATGACCCCGAGCCAGAACTGCTCCACGTATTTGGATCGGGGATCGTGCCCGTTCTCCTCGGTGATCAGGTCGCGCCAAGGCTCAATCCATAGGGAAGAATGCGTGAGGAGGGATGTCATGGGAGGATCGTTTCTGCCGGCAGTCGCCATGCCAGATACAGGGAGGAAGTTTTGGTATATTTTGCCTATGTTCATGTAATATTGTCAATAGTCAGATCGGGAATTCATGCGTCCGATTGATGAGCTGACGGCCGAGATCGCCGCAGCCCGAACAGTGCTGGGCGGGGCCGAGAGAATTGTGGCGCTCACCGGGGCGGGGATCTCCACCGACAGTGGCATCCCCGACTTCCGGGGGCCGGAGGGGCTGTGGACCAAGAACCCCGAGGCCGAGAAGACGGCCACTTTGTCGTCGTATGTGTCCGACCCCGAGCTGCGCAAGCGCAACTGGCAGCGGCTGGCCGAGGGGTCGATGTGGGAGGGCAAAGAGCCCAACCCGGGCCACCGGGCGCTGGTGGATCTGGAGCGCCAGGGAAGGCTGCACACGCTGATCACCCAGAACGTCGACGGCCTCCATCGGGCCGCGGGCACCTCAGAGGAGCGGTTGGTGGAGATCCACGGCACAACCTCCAAGTTCCGCTGCCTCGATTGCGGGGACACCGCCCCGATGGAGTACGCCCTCGAAAGAGTCCGGGCAGGAGAGGCCGACCCGCCGTGCCGCATCTGCGGCGGGATATTGAAGTCGGCCACCATCTCCTTCGGCCAGAACCTGGTGATGGCCGACCTGCACCGCTCGGAGCAAGCCGCCATGGCCTGCGACGTGCTGCTGGCGGTGGGCTCCACCCTCACCGTGTACCCGATTGCCAACGTGGTACCCATCGCCCATCAGGCCGGGGCCCAGATAGTGATCGTGAACGCCGAGCCCACCCCGTTCGACGGACTGGCCGCCGCGGTGGTGCCGGCCTCGATCAGCGACGCGCTGCCGTTGATCGTGGCGCCGTGAATTGGGGGATTGGTAAAATCGGACTAACTAGGTAGGATTTCTATCGCTATGTCCACGTTCAGAGATCTGCTCCGAGAGGCCAAGGCTGTAATCAGGGAGACCGACCCGGCTGGTGCTGAGGCTATGCTGGCGCAGGGCGCGGTGCTCCTCGATGTGAGGGAGCCCGATGAGTTCGAGCAGGGAGCGATACCGGGCTCGGTCCACATCCCCCGGGGCAATCTGGAGCCCAACGTGGAGAACCGCCTGCCCGACAAGGACGCTGCGTTGGTGGTGATGTGCGCGGGCGGCGTGCGCTCGGCGTTCGCGGCCCAGACCCTCCAGGAGATGGGATACCGCGACGTGGTGTCCATGGACGGCGGCTTCAACCGCTGGAAGGACCAGGGCCGCAATTGGGGGGTGCCGGTGTCGCTCACCCCGGATCAGACCAACCGCTACCACCGCCACCTGCTGCTGCCCGAAGTAGGCGTGGAGGGACAGCTCAAGCTGCTGGAAGCCAAGGTGCTGTGCCTGGGCGCCGGTGGGCTGGGCTCGCCTGCGGCCCTGTATCTGGCCGCGGCGGGAGTGGGCACCGTGGGCATCGTGGACATGGACGTGGTGGACGCCTCCAACCTCCAGCGCCAGATTCTCCACAACCTCGACCGGGTGGGGGATCGCAAGGTGGACTCGGCCAAGAAGACCCTCAACGCCCTGAACCCTGATGTGAACGTGGTGACCTACGACGTGAGGCTGGGCGCCGACAACATCGTGGACATCATCAAGGACTACGACGTGATCGTGGACGGCGCCGACAACTTCCCGGTGCGCTACATGCTCAACGACGCCTCGGTAAAGCTGGGCATCCCCGTGGTCCACGGGTCGATCTTCCGGTTCGAGGGCCAGGTCACGGTGTTCGACCCCCGCAACGGCCCCACCTACCGAGACATGATCCCCGAGCCGCCTCCTGCCGAGATGGCCCCGAGCTGTGCCGAAGCCGGGGTGCTGGGCGTGCTGCCCGGAATCGTGGGGTCGATCCAGGCGCTGGAGGCCATCAAGCTGATTTTGGGCCATGGCGACACCCTGGTGGGCCGGCTGCTGGCGTTTGACGCCAGCGAGATGTCGTTCCGGGAGTACAAGCTGCGGCCCGACCCGGACCAGCCCATCACCTGGGAGAACCGGGACAAGATCCAAGTGGTGGAACTCGACGGCCTCTGCGCCCCGGCCCCGATCGGCTAGCGGTCAGAATCGCCAGCTCGCCGCCGGAATTGCTGGCTAACCCTCAGGCTCAGCGTCTTTTCTCTGTTCGTCGAGTTCTCGGCGCAAAAGCGCCACCTCTTCCATGAGGATCTGGATGCGCTGCTCGGAGCGGCTTAGCTCCCACGAGTACTGCACCAGCACAACCAGCACGAAGCCCAGGGCGGCCATGAACACCAGTGATGGGGTGTACTCCACTCCGAGCCAGCCGCCCACCGTGTCGACCACGTCGGGGGCTGCCGCCATCACCAGCATCACCGCGGAGATGGCCATCCACAGCAGCCCGTACTTGGAGACCAAGCCCCCTCGCCGCTGGAGCTTGAGGATGATGGCCACCACAAAGGCGGCCAGCAGCGCGGAAACGATTCGGGCGGTGAGGCTCATGATCGACCTCCGATCGAGATGGCGAGCAAGGTTCGCAGATAGTGGAAAACCAGCCGGGCCCCCTGGGTGGAGGGCTGGCCTCCCTGGCGAGGGGCCATCGTCACCGGCACTTCAGCAATGGCCAGCCCGGCCCGGGCGGCTATCGACAGCCCGAGCAGGTTGTCTAGGTATCCAGCCGGAAGCTGCCGGGAGAACAGCTCCACGCAGGGCCTCGACATCGCCCAGAACCCAGATGTGGGGTCGGTGAGCGCCACCCCGCGGCGATGGCGGAGCACTCGGCTGACCACGCGTATGGCTGCTCGCCGGATGCGGGACACCGGGTAGGGAACCGCGCAATCAGGGTGGAATCGGCTGCCCAGCACCAGATCGGCCCCCGAATGGCAGGCGGCCACCAGGGCGGGGATATCGGTGGCGATGTGCTGGCCGTCGGCGTCCAGCACCAGGGCGCAGTCCCACTGGCGTCCGGCGGCGTAGCGGAAGCCCAGTCGAAGAGCGGCCCCATATCCCAGGTTGACCGGCAATCGCAGTACCGTGGCGCCTGCGGCGGCTGCCGTTTCCGCGGTGGAGTCGACGGAGCCGTCGTCCACCACCACCACCTCTACTGACCTCGCTTCTTCTGGCCCGGAGCAGGTCCGCTGCACCTCGGCGATCACCGCTCCCACGGTGTTCTCCTCGTTATAGGCCGGGATTACGACGATCAAGCCCGGGTTGTCCACAGCCACAGCCTAGGTAGCGACACCGGCCAAGGTTGCCCCCGCGGCCGTCAACACCACTGCGGTGAGGCCCCAGCGGATCAAGCGGTTGTCGAGCACCGGTACGAGAGCGGCCGCCGCAAAGGGCAATAGCGACAGTCCGTACCGGGGATTGGTGTCGAAGTAGATTCCCAGCGTCAGATAGCTGGTGACCATGGTCACCACTCCGGTGGCCACCATCCCGGTGACCGCGGCGGCGGCCAGCGCCCGGTGGTTCGATCCCTTTGCCGCGAACAGCGCCACCGCCCCCAGGCCCACCAGAACCAGCAGGTTCATGAGGTCGCCGAGGGGCTCCAGCAGGTTTCGGGGCAGGGTGTCGGGCACGAAGGGATCCCGCAGGGGGGTGAGTGTGGAGAAAAGCTCGTCGCCGAGGTTGTCCCACTGGAAGCTGTCCACCTGGTAGATGGCGTTGGTGGGCAGTTGCTCGGCGGGGATGCGGCCTCGGGCTTCCTGAACCGCCGACCACGAGACAATCGAGGCCACCGTCAAGATGACCGCGGCCCCGGCGGCCGCCGACCAGGCCCGGATTTGGCGCCGGGTGAGGCTGTCCCGCTGCTGCCAGCCCCGCGCCGCCAGGTACACCACGGCCGCCCCCACCGCTACCGAGTTGGTGAACTTGAGCCACACCGCGGCCATCGAGGCCACAGGAAGCAGCCACGCCGGGGCCCGCCCGGCCTCCCAGCGCAGGGCGGCGGCCAGCACCAGCGCCCCGCCCAACAGGGCGGTGGTGTCGGGATTGATGATCGACGATGCGTGCAATACCCGGGGGGACACGGCCAAAAGGATGATCAGCAGCGCCTTGGCCCAACTCGACGCCCCCAGGCTGCCCAGCACATGCCAAAGCACGATTGCCGCGGCGCCCAGCCACAGGATTCCCACCAGCCGGGCGCCAGCGACCGGGCTGTCGACGCCGGGGGCGGCCTCGATCGCCGCCCCTCCCAGCGCGGTGGCGGTGTAGTAGACGGGGGGGTGGGGGGAGGCGGTGTTCAGCCCCCAGCTGGGAAATTGGTCGGGGCTCAGCAGGAGCGACCGGCAGGGGGGCAATAGCACCTGGACGACGTTGTCGGGGTTCAACTGGGCCACACCCCGCTCCCCGGTGAGGTGGAGCCAGTCGTTCAGCGCGTCGATGGACAGCCGCAGTGGGTAGTCGATTCCCCGGCAGGCGGCCTCCTCCATGGCCTGCTGGCCGATGGTGTCGCCATGGCGGGGGACGTGGAACGGCGACTTGAGGGTGTAGTCGGTGTGCTGGAGCTCGTCGACGTGCGACAGGGCCGGGTGGTCTCGCACGTGCAGCCCCACCAGCACCGCCACCGCCACCAGCACTGCGGCCAGTGCCACCCTGTCGCAGTTCACACGTGACACCTGCCAAGCGTAGACCTTGGGAATTACCGCCTCTGGTCAGACAATGTGCGGTGGCTGTGCTACGCCTTCTAGCGATGAGCGACTCAGCAGGGTCACCCCACCGCGGGACTGAGAGGCTCAGGTCATGGTGGAAGATCGATGGGGCCGCGCTCAGATCGTGGTGGAAGATCGACATGGCCGTGCTGGTGGCGGTGGTGGCGGTGGCAGTGGGGATCGTGGCGTTGCAGGTGCGAGACCATCCCCAGCTTTCGCCGGTGGACGAGCTTCAGCATCTCGACTATGTGCTGAAGTCGCCGTCGGCCGGTGTTCGCATCGGCGAGCAGTTCGGCATGGAGGCCATCAAAGTGGCCTCGTGCCGGGGAATGGCGTGGCCGGGGTGGCAGCCGGGCAGCGAGAGGTGGCCTGCGTGCGGCGATCCGCAGCCTGATCCAACCCGCAGCCATTCCAATGGCTACAACACGTCTTATCTGCACACGCCCACGTACTACTCGGCGACCTGGCTGGCGGGGGAGGTGGTGTTGCGCCTCCCTGGCGTGGACAGCCCTCTGGTGGCGTATCGGCTGGTAGGGGCGGCATGGCTGGCTGCTGGCCTCATATTGGTGTGGTACGCGCTGGTTTTGGTGAACGTGGGGGTGTGGGGTCGGGCCGCGGTGGTGGGACTGCTGGGGGTGTCGCCCGCGGTGGTCCACGCATCGGCGTTCTTGAATCCCGATGCCACCGCCATTGTGGGTGGCGGGCTGGTGCTGGTTGCTCTGTTGAAGTGGGAATCGGGGCGGTGGCCGTGGTGGTGGGTGACGGTGGCCACCGCGGTGGCGGTGTGGTTGAAGCTGACCAACGCGCATGCGGCCGGAGTTGTGATCGTGTACCTGGCCTTTCGGATCTGGCAAGAGCGGGATCGCCAGAACTGGGCCAGGGCGCGCCAACGGGTGCTGGTGGCCTCCTCCTCGGCGCTGGTGGCCCTGGGGTCGGTGCTGGCGTGGCGGCTGTGGCAGGGCTCCCGCCAACTGGATGACGAGAAAGACCTCCCCATCTTCACCAACATGCGATTCGACTCATTCCAATGGACGTCGCTGGACGATCAGCTTCGCAGCGTGGTCACGCCGTTTCGGGATCAGTGGGTGCCCTTCGCCATGCCTCGAAGCGCGCTCTTGCCGCTGGGCGGAATTGCCGACATCGGCCTGCTGGTGCTCTTGGGGGCCGCGCTGGCGGTGACCGCGGCCAAGTCGGCTCATCGCGCCCTCGTAGTGGGGGTGTTCGCGTCGATGGTGGCCATGGGTGTGGTGACGATGGTCTCATTCCACCTGGCCTTGGGGCTCGACTCCCTCACCCCGGGGCGGTACGGCCTTTCGGTGCTTCCGTTTGCCGCGGTGGCGGTTGCGCCAGTGGTGCGCCGTCAGGTCTTGGCCCGGGCGCTGATCGGGGCGTTGGCCTGTGCCACCGCGGCCGTGATGGTATACGGGGTTCTGTTCTACGGGCCGAAGCCCACGATGGCGTCATCGCCCGACAGCGAGACCACCATGGGAGTTTGGTGCTCCACCACTTCGACGTCTTATTACTGGCGCTGGAATGAGGTAGAAGACGACACCGTCTATCACGTGAGTCTCGACGGGTGGTCGTGGGAGGAGCACGAGGGCACCACCTTGGTGTTGACCGGCCAGCCCGCCAATACCGAAGCGGTGCTCTATGTGCAAGCCGGCAGCGCCGAAGAGTGGGACGGCGGCCCTTCTGGCAGCAAGGCCTGTCGCACTGCCCCGGAAGGCAGGCCGAACATGGTCTGCACCACCACCTCCACCTCATACACCTGGACGTGGGATCCGGTAGATGACGCCACTTGGTACCGAGTGCGGTGGGATCGGGCCCATCCGTGGTTTGAGATAAACCGGCTCACAGTCACCATTGACAAATCCAGGTCTGATACCGGCGACGTGCTGTATGTGCAGGCCGGCAACCCCGACGGCTGGAACACAGAAGGCACGGTGGAGACGGTTTGCCGCCCCCAGCCCTGATCGGCCCCCGCCTTGCAGCCAGAGCTCACCTAGTGCCTCGCCAACAGGGGGGCCGTACACTGTGCGGCGAATGAAGGGGTTGATCTTGTCGGGAGGTGCCGGCACGAGGCTGCGTCCACTGACCCACACTCGGGCCAAGCAACTCGTGCCCATCGCCAACAAACCGGTGCTGTTCTACGGCATCGAGGACATGGCCGCGGCGGGCATCACCGACATCGCCATCGTGGTGGGCGACACCCACCAGGAGATCAGGGACGCAGTGGGCGACGGATCGCGCTTCAGGGTGAGCGCCACCTACATCCGCCAGGAGGCGCCACTGGGGCTGGCCCATTGCGTGCTGGTGGCTCGGGATTTCTTGGGCGACGACTGCTTCGTGATGTATCTGGGCGACAACATGCTGGAGCAGGGCCTGGCCGAGTTCGTGGCGCAGTTCGATGGGGAGCGAGAGCAAGGCCCCGGCCACAGTCAAGCGCAGATCCTGCTGACCCCGGTGGACAACCCCTCGTCGTTCGGGGTGGCCGAACTCGGCCCCGACGGCGATGTGGTCAACCTGGTGGAGAAGCCCGCCGATCCGCCCTCCGACCTGGCCTTGGTGGGGGTGTACATCTTTGACTCCTCCATCCACGACGCGGTGGCCGCCATCGAGCCATCGGCCCGAGGCGAGTTGGAGATCACCGACGCCATCGACTGGCTCATCCAGAACGGCCACCGGGTGAGCCATCGGATGCTGGACGGCTGGTGGATCGACACCGGCAAGAAGGATCCTCTGCTGGAGTGCAATCGCCTGGTGCTCGACACCCTGGCGCGCCGGGTGGACGGAGCGGTGGACGACGCCTCCAAGGTCGAGGGGCGGGTGGTGGTGTCGGAGGGGGCCAAGATCGTCAACTCCACCGTGCGGGGTCCGGCGGTGATCGGCGCGAACACCCGCATAGAGAACACGTTCATCGGCCCCTACACCTCCATCGGCGACGAATGCGTGATCAGCGACGCCGAGCTGGACCACTCGGTGGTGCTCGAAGGCTGCCGCATCGACGGGATCAGCCGGATCACCGACTCCTTGATCGGCCAGCACGTTCAGGTGACCCAGTCGCCCGAGCGCCGCCCAGTGTCCCGGCTCATGCTGGGCGACCACTCCCATCTGGAGCTGGGGTAGATGTCGGCTGGTCATTCTCACTTGGAACTGAGGTAGGGCCATGGCTGAGGTAAGCCGCTGTGAGGCGATATCGGGTGTGTTCATCGTGTCCCCCGACATCCATGGCGACGAGCGGGGCGTGTTTGTGGAGACCTACCGGCGGGAGTGGATTCCCGGGGTCCGGGAGATGATCCAGGCCAACCGGGGCGACCGGCGAGCCGGCTCGGTGGTGGGTTTGCACTACCACCTCCATCAGGCCGACTACTGGTATGTGCCCGTGGGCCAGGCCCGGGTGGTGCTCCATGATCTGCGGTCAGGCTCACCCACCGACGGGCGCACAATGACGCTGCCCCTGGGCACCGAGCCCGACGGCGTGAACCACCATCGGGGGGTGTACATCCCGCCGGGGGTGGCCCACGGGTTTGCCGCGTTGTCGGACATGACCATCAGCTACCTCGTGGACGGCTATTACAACCCAGACGACGAGCTGGGGGTGGCCTGGAACGACCCCGAGGTTGGGGCCGACTGGGGGGTGGACAACCCCGTGCTGTCGGCTCGGGACCAGTCCAATCCCCGCCGCTCGGCAATACCGGATCATCTGATTCCCCGCTTTGAAGCCCAAGGGTGACATGAAGCTCTTTGTGACCGGGGGCGCGGGGTTCATCGGATCGAATTACGTGCGCTGGGTGCTGGCTCGCACCGACGATGCCGTGTTGGTGTACGACGCCCTTACCTACGCCGGAAACCGCGACAACCTGCGGGGCCTCGAAGACGACCCCCGCTTGGAGTTCATCCATGGCGACGTCTGCGACCGCGACGGGGTGGCCAAGGCCATGGATGGCTGCGATGGGGTGGTTCATTTCGCCGCCGAGAGCCATGTAGACCGCTCCATTGTCGGCCCCGACGCCTTCGTTCGCACCAACTGCGACGGCACCAACGTGGTGTGCGACACCGCTCGGCTGCTGGAGGTGGACAAGGTGGTCCACGTGTCCACCGATGAGGTGTACGGGTCGATCGCTGAGGGGTCGTTCACCGAGACCGACCGTCTGGGGCCCAGCTCGCCCTACTCGGCGTCCAAGGCCGGCGCCGACTTGATCGCGCTGGCCTACCGGGAGACCTTCGGCCTGCCGGTGGCGGTTACCCGCACCACCAACAACTTCGGCCCCTACCAGCACCCCGAAAAGCTCATCCCCCTGTTCACCACCAATTTGCTGGACGGATTGAAGGTGCCCCTGTACGGCGATGGCCAGAATGTGCGGGACTGGTGCCATGTGGACGACAACTGTGCGGCCATCGACCAGGTGCTGCGCCAAGGCCAGGCCGGAGAGATCTACAACATCGCCGGAGGCAACGAGCTCGCCAACCGGGACCTGACCAGCCGCCTGCTGGCCCTGTGCGGGCGGGACGAGTCGTTCATCCAACCGGTGGCCGACCGTCTGGGCCACGACCGGCGCTATTCGGTGGACGCGGCCAAGATGAAAGAGCTGGGGTGGTCGCCGGTCCGTGAGCTGGACGAGGCCCTGGCCGCCACCGTTGCCTGGTACCGGGACAACCGCTGGTGGTGGGAACCGCTCAAGAAAGCTGCAACATGAGGGCCGCGGGGCCGTGAGAGTGCTGGTCACCGGAGCGGCGGGGCAGCTCGGCCACGACGTGGCAGCGAAGTTGGCCGCATCTGGCCACGAGCCCATCGCTGCTCGCCGCCAAGAACTGGACGTGTCCCAACGAGACCAAGTGCTCAGCGCGGTGAGCGCCATTCGGCCTGACACCGTGGTCAACTGCGCGGCCTATACCGCGGTGGACGCTTGCGAGACCGAGGCCGACCGGGCCTACCAGGTCAATGCTCTCGCGGTACGCCACCTGGCCGAGGCCGCTCGGCGGTTCGATGCCCACTTCTGCCACGTTTCCACCGACTACGTGTTCTCCGGCAACAAGGCCGAGCCCTATCACGAATGGGACCAGCCCGATCCTCAGTCGGTGTACGGCGCCAGCAAGCTGGCCGGCGAACAGGAAGCGGGCGAGGCCGCCACCGTGGTCCGAACCTCCTGGCTGTGCGGGCGGCACGGGTCCAACATGGTGGGCGCCGTATTGCGGCTCGCCGCCGAAGACAGTCCCCTTCGGTTCGTGAGCGATCAGCGGGGTTCGCCGTCGTTCACCGCTGATGTGGCCGCAGTGATCGAGAGGCTGTGTGTTGACCGGCGTCCTGGCCTGTACCACGCGGCCAATCAGGGAGACGTGTCTTGGTATGAGTTCGCTCGGGAGGTGATGGCCGCTGCGGGCCATGACCCCGACCGGGTTGCGCCCATCTCAACCGCTGATTTGCAGCCGCCCCGCCCCGCCCCCCGTCCGGCCAACTCGGCGTTGGAGAATCGGGCCTTGGCCTTGGCCGGCATGAGGAGCCCAGGCGACTTTCGAGAGCCGCTGAGGCGCTTGGTGGCCGAGCTGCTGGGTTAAGCCGCCCCCGCCTGAATGTGGGGCTCGCAGGCATCGTTGGCCTCTTTGGCGGATTCGCCGAGCGTCACCGGCCCCATGTGGCAGTTCACGATGAAGAGCGCCTGGTAGAGGGTTTCTAGTTCAGGGGAAGCGTGGGCCAGGTGCTCGAGGGCCCGCTGGCGGGCCACGGCGGCCCGTCGAGTGCGGGGAAGGGCGCAGATGTCGGCCACGTTGTCGCCGTTGCTGTCGAAGGCATAGGTGGTCGGACCTCCGAGGCTGAAGTTCAAGCAGAAGTCGGGGCCGTCGATGATCCCGGAGTAGTACTGCCGGTCGTCCACTGCGTAGTCGTCCTGACCGACCGCCGACCTCGGAGTCTGAGCGCCGGTGCCGCCATTGGGCGCAGCCGATCCGCCCGGTAAATTGGCCGTGAAGTCCCGATATTGCTGGCACTCGTCTGCCGTCTCCTTCTCCGGTTCGCCGAAAGTGTTGGCCACTGAGCGGCATTCCTCTGCGAACCGAGCGCTGAAAATCTCCCGTTCCACCAGGGCAAGATGTTCAATGGTCTTCTGGTGGGCCACCGCCTCCCGTCGGGTGCGGGGAAGGGCGCAGATGTCGGCCACACCGTCGCCATCCCGGTCGAAGGGGTAGGTGATCGGTCCGCCCAGGCTCCGGTTCAAGCAGAAGTCCGGGCCGTCGATGACACCGGAGTAGTACTTCTGGTCGGCGGGAATGGAGTCGATCGGGGGTGTATCCCCGGGATCTCCCGGCGTGGTCGTTGTGGAGGGAACGCTGGCGAGAGGAACGGTGAAGCTGAACAGCGTGGACAGCAGCTGGTTCTGTCCGCTCTCCCGGGCGGCGGTATTGATCCGAGCCTGAAGCCGATTGCCGCTGACGGTGACGGTTCTAGACGTGCCGGTTATCCGGACTTGGGCCTTGTCCAACCGGCCGGAGCCGCCGGTGCCGCCAACCACGTCCATGCTGATGAGCCGGCCTATCGCCGTGTCGGTGTGGTCGTTCAGCCACCGGTTGAGGTCGGCCACCGAGTAGGAGCGCGACCAGGAGGAATACGGGTTGGATCCCATGCTGTCGAACGGGTCGGGCTTGGCCGGCAAATAGGCCAAATCAGTGGAGAACACATATCCGCTGCGCTCGGTGTGGCCGCCGTTGGAGGCCGAATAGAAGGCTCGGATGGGCGCCCCGTTGTGGAGCATCACCTGTCCTGCGGTGTTTTGCACGGCCTGAAGCCAGGTGGCGGCGTCGGCGTGCCTCTCCCGAGTATCGCCCACATAAGCCTGGTCCCACACGCTGGCGTAGAGGTCGAATGGCCGAGTCCAGGTGTTGGAGGCCCGCCGCTCCCGCAGGGTGGCGGTGGCGTAACTGCGGGCGGCGATGGCCTGGGCCTCGTGAATGGCCAGCGGCCAATTCATGGGCGTCTCGGCGATGCCCCACAGATACTGCTCCATCGAGAGGGAATCGAGGGTGACGTAGAAGGTGCCGGGGTCTCCGCCGGCGGGCACCAAATTTATGCGGCCGTGGGAGTAGGAGTGTCCGGTGTTGGACACCGCCACCGACGTGCCGGTGGCGAAGTGAAACTGGGCGGTATGGCCCGGACAACCGTTGCTGCCACAGGCGTCGACTCCGTTGATGGTGAAATGCCAGTGGCCGGGGTGGTAGACGACATTTACCGGTGTTCCGGCGGGCACCCGGATCTCGCCTTGGCCGTCAACGGTGATGCGGTTTGCCCCCCGGGGGGTGAGCGTGGTTCCGGTAGTTGTGCTCAGGTGGACGCGAATGGCGTCTTCGGGATGCACGGGGTCGGGCGGAGGTTGGATGACCGTTTCGGTGGTGGGCGTGGAGTCGGCTTTCGGGATCTCAGGTGGCGTGTTGTGGGGATCGCTGAGGAATCTCTCGGGGGTCAGCGAGTCCAAGACAACCCGGAATAGGTTCGGATCACCGGCCTCGGCCACGAGGTTGAAGCGGCCGTGGGAATAGGAGCGGCCGGTGGTGGACAACGCGACCGCGGTGTCGGTGCCGAAGTGGAGCTGGACAGTCTGTCCCGAGCAGCCGCTGCCGCAGAGGTCGGCATTGCCGTATCGAATGCGCCAGCGTCCGCCGACGCGGGTGACGATGACAGGGGTGCCGGCTGGGGCTCGGGCTGCGCTCTGGCCGCCGATGGTGATGTTCTGGTTGTCGATGGTGATGCGGTTCAAGCCCTGAGGCGTGAGCGTGGCGGCCTGGGTGACGGCCAGCACGAAGTGGGTCGAACCGGTTGTCTGGTCAACGCCGGTGTTGGGCACCGCGGGGTCGTTGTGGGGGTCGTTGAGGAAGGTCTCCACAGAGAGCGAATCGAGAGTGATGTGGAACTGGCTGGGATCGTTGGCCACGGCCACGAGGTTGATGCGGCCGTGGGAGTAGGAGCGGCCGGTAGTGGACACGGCCACCGCGGTGTCGGTGGCGAAATGGAGCTGGACGGTTTGCCCGGAACAGCCGTTGCCGCACACGTTGGTGGCGCCGAATGTGATCTGCCAGAGCCCGCCGCTGCGGGAAAAGTCGATGGGCGTTCCCGCGGGGGCTCGAGCTGCGCTCTGGTCGCCGACGGCGATGTTCTGGTTGTCGATGGTGATCCGGTTGAGACCCTCGGGAGTGAGCGTGGTGCTGCCGGTGGTGGCCAGTGCCACCGGTGTCGCACTCTCCCCGGCAGCGGGCGTGGCGGGAGAGCTCGGTTCGGGGGGGGAAGGCGGTTCCGCACCGTTGTCCGGGCGCCCATAGTTCTCTGCAAGCACGGTGTTCTCGTAATAGAAGCCCAGGATCTGCTGGGCACTGTGTCCGGCCTGGGCTCGGGCAAGGCCTCCCCACTGGCTCATTCCCACTCCGTGGCCCCAGCCGCTGCCGGTGAACGTGGCGGTTGCGGTGGGATCGACGACGAGCACCGGTGAGGGATTGGGATTCTGCTGGGCGGAGGAGGGGGCCGCGATCAGCAATGATGCCGCGACCATGAGTGCTGTCGAGGCGGCAACAATCTGTGATAAGCGAGGGCGGTTCAACACCGTCAATCGCTGCCAATGCATAGAACGTCCAAAACCGGTTGGCCGCCCGCCGGGCAATTCTCCCAGTTTCGGCTTCTGCCATCAAGTACACCGCCATGGCAGAAGCCGTCTTCACTGCGGTGGGAGGCTTCTCGGGTGAAAGCGAAACCAGGAGTACAGGTAGGGTGTCGTAGTGGTTCGTCGTCTGCTTGAGCGAGCTCTCCCCCGAGAAACCCGCCGTCGACGGCTGGTCAGCAGGGCGATGGCCATCATCCGGGAGGCACGCCGCGCGGTCCGCCGCACCCAGACAGCAGAGCCGCCCGCCGAGCCTGAGCCCGAACCAGCTCCGCCGCGCCGGCCGGCCGGTGTGACCTATCGAGAGTGGTTCTGCCGGCTGCCGGCCGATCCCAGCGTCCTGGCGATTCAGCGGCAGTGGTTTGACGAGTGGACCCGACCGCTCAGGGTGTGGGGGCTGGTGGTGGACGGCGGCGGCGATGTGGCTGCCACCGAGGCGTCGCTGCACGGCCAGTCGTGGGGGCTGGTCGAGGTGGTCAAAGTCGAGGCTGGCGGGCTGGCTGAGGAGTTCGACCGGCTGTCGCAGGACTGTCCCCGGGATCTGGTGGTGCTGCTGCGGGCTGGCGACCGGCTTCGGCCCGATGCGGTGTTCCAGATCGCGCAGGCCGCGTGGCGCGACCCATGGCTGGAGTTGGTGTATTGGGATGATGACCTGGCCGATCTGGGTGAAGTATGGGAGTGGCATCTCGCGGGGATGCCCGAAGGCGTCTATTTCGAAGACGACCTGGACCGCTTGAGCCGGCCCCGCTTCAAGCCGGGCTGGTCGCCCGATCTCCTCGTGTGTGCCAACTACATCGGACGGGCCTTTGCCGTTCGGGCCCGATGCCTCCAAGTCGAAGCCGCCCTGCGCTACCGCGATGCTGGGGCCACTGACGACTCCATGTGGTGGGATCTGCTGCTGGGGCTGGACGTGGCCGACCAGCAGGTGTGCCGCCTGCCCGCGGTGTTGCAGACCGTGGACCGCCGCGACGACCGCGTCGAATCGCACCATCTGGAACTGGTGAACCGGTGGTTGTCGCGGCGGGGATGGCCGGCCCGGGCCGAGGCGGGGGCCAGCGGCGTCAACCTGGCATGGGCGCCCGCCCGGGATGTGCCGGTCAGCGTCATCGTTGCCACCCGCCACAATCGAGACCTGCTAGAGGGCGCATTCGACTTGGTCCGTTCAGCCAAGCACCCTGCCGTTGAGCTCGTCATCGTGGACAACGGCGGCCGCAGCGACGACAACGAGGCCTGGTACCGGGCTCGAGCCGTTGATCTGAACCCCGAGGTCATCTGGTGGGATGAGCCGTTCAACTACTCCGCGGTCAACAACCGGGCGGCGGGCCAAGCCACCGGAGAAGTGCTGATTTTCTTGAACGACGACACCTCGCCCGGTCATCCCGGATGGCTGGACAACCTCAGTGGCTGGGCTCAGCGATCCGAGATCGGCGTCGTCGGCCTCCAACTCATCGGCGACGAAGGGCTGATTCAGCACGGAGGGGCAGTCATCGGCATGACCGGGCTGGCCGGCCACCTGTTCCAGGGCATGGCCCCGCATTCCGACAGCCTCTTGGGGTCCACTGATTGGACCCGCAACGCAGTGGCGGTGACCGGCGCCTGTATGGCTGTGCGCCGTTCGGTGTTCGAGGAGATCGGCGGGTTCGACGAGCGCCTGGAGCTCTGCGGTAGCGATGTGGTGCTCGGGTTGCGGGCTCGGCAGGCCGGATACCGCAACGTGGTGTCGGCGGCCACCCCGATCACCCACAAGGAGTCGGCCACCCGTGGCCCGGAGATCCCCGACGGCGACGTGTTCGCCAGCTATTGGGCCTATCAGCGCTGGCTGATGGGGGGTGACCCCTACTTCTCCCCGAACCTCAGTGCCGCCCACCCCGAGCCGACGGTGTACTGCGAGGAGAAGCCGGGCGTGCTGAAGCAGCTCACCGAGATGCTGGGTCGGCCCATGGAAGTCTTCTACCAGCGCAACGAGACCGGGGAGGCCCACGCCCTGGCCTTCGCTTCCGAGGCGGATCGGCAGTTGGCCGAGTCGGTTCGCCAAGGCCATCGAGCAGTGCGGGGCCAACACGAGGTGAGAACCGTCAACTGGTTTGTGCCCGAGTTCCAGAACCCCTTCTACGGCGGCATCCACACCGTGTTCCGGCTGGCCAACCATTTGGCCGTGAATCACGGGGTGGAGAACCGGTTCATGGTGATGGCCGGTCCCGTCGACCACGACGAACGGTGGTACCGGTCGGGAATTTCTGCGGCCTTCCGGTCGCTGGCCGACAGCCCCATCGCCTACCACGATTCGTTCGCCTTCGATCCCGGAGATGTTCCTTCGGCCGATGCAGCCATCGCCACCATGTGGACCACCGCCTATTTCGCGGCTCGCACCCCTGGCCAGACTCGCCGCTTCTACTTGATCCAGGATTTCGAGCCCATGTTCTACCCGGCGGGCACGCTCTACGCCCTGGCCGAGCACAGCTATCGGCTAGGGCTCTACGGGTTGTGCAACACCGGCCATCTGGCCGACATCTACCGGGATCGATACGACGGGGTCGCCCAGCACTTCTGGCCCGCGGTGGACGACTCGGTGTTCCACGCCCGCAACCGCATCGGCCCTGATCCCGACCGCCCGGTGACCGTGTTCATCTATGCCCGCCCCGGCCATCTCCGCAACTGCTGGGAGTTGGCCGCTCGCGCCGTGCGCCTGGTGAAAGACGAACTGGCCGACGACGTGCGCATTGTGACCGCGGGATCGTGGGCCTTCCCCGAGCACATGGACTCCCTCATCACCCATATGGGCCAGCTCGACTACCGGGAGACCGGCCCGCTCTATCGATCCTGTGACATCGGCGTGGCGCTCACCACTTCCGAGCACCCCTCCTACCTGCCGCTGGAGCTGATGGCCTGCGGCACCGCGGTGGTGGCCTTTGAGAATCCGGCGGGGGACTGGCTTCTGAGCCACGACCACAACTGCATGCAGTCGCCCCAGACGGCAGACGGGCTGGCCGCCGAGATCGTTGCCCTGGCGCGGGATCCCGCCCTCCGACAGCGTCTGGCCGGGCAGGGCCTGGCCGACATCGCCGCCCGCCACGCCCGCTGGGATCAGAACCTGGGCGGCGTGTACGGCTTTCTGTGCGATCCCGAGCCGCCGCGGTGAGGGTTATGAAAGGCAGCGCGGGAGGAGTGGGCCGCCTCGGATCGAAGAGGTGGACTTGGGCGGCGCTCACAAAGCGGGGCGGCGTCCTTGAGATCTGGGGCTACCGAGAGCTGATCGGCCGTCTGGTGCAGCGTGAGCTGGGCTCGCGCTACAAGCGATCGGTGCTGGGCTGGCTGTGGTCGATGCTCAACCCGGCGGCCACCTTGGCCATCTACGCCCTGGTGTTCGGTGTGCTGTTGAAGTTCGACCCCCCTCGGGCCGGCAACGGCCGCTTCGACAACTTCGCCCTCTACCTGTTTTGCGCCCTGGTCATGTGGAACGCCTTCTACGGAGTCATCACCGGGGCGATGAGCGCGTTGTTGGACTTGGGCTCGCTTCTCGGCAAGGTGTATTTCCCCCCGGAGGCCCCCGCGGTCGCCGCCCTTCTCACTGTGCTGTTCCAAGCGGCCATCGAGGCGTCCATCTTGATGCTGATCCTCATCTGCCTGGTCAACGTGAGTTGGACCTTCCTGCTGTGGCCTGTCCTCCTGCTGTTCTTGGCCATCTTTGCCCTGGGGATCGGCCTGGTGCTCAGCGTGTGGAACGTGCGCTATCGCGACGTGGGCTACCTGTCCACCATTGTCTTGCAGTTCCTCTTCTATGTGACGCCGATCGTCTATCCGCTGTCGTTGATCCCCGAGCGGGCCATGGGGCTGCCGGTGCGCGACATCATCCGGTTGAATCCGCTATCACAGTTCACTGAGGCCTCTCGCGAGCTGCTGTACGGACTGGACTGGCCCGGTGTGCTTCGATTGGGGCTCATGGCGCTGATCTCGCTGGCGGTGGGCGCGGGTGGCTGGTTGATGTTCAAAGTCCGAACCCGCGACATCGCCGAGGAGCTCTAGGCGATGGGCGAGAACGCGGTGGTCGTCGAGGGCGTGTCCAAGCGCTTCCGGGTGACCTTGGACCGGCCCCTCAGCCTGAAGGAAGCGTGGACGGGGCTGCGCCCCGGATCGGGCCGCTCATTCCGCCGGGTGCGCAGTGAGCCGTTCTGGGCGCTTCGAGACATCAGCCTGGAGGTGCCCCGGGGTTCGATGTACGGGCTGGTGGGACGCAACGGATCGGGCAAGTCCACCCTGCTGAGGGTCATGGCCGGGATCTACCGCCCCACCGAAGGACGAGTCGAAGCCAACGGCCGGACGTCGGCCCTCTTGGAGCTGGGGGCAGGGTTCCACCCCGCATTGAGCGGCCGGGAGAACATCTACCTCAACGCCTCAGTGCTCGGGGTGCCGAAGTCTCAGATTGATGACCGAGTGGAGCAGATCGTCGAATTCGCCGGCTTGGAGGAGTTCATCGACAGCCCGGTCAAGATCTACTCCAGCGGCATGTACGTGAGGCTGGGCTTCGCGGTCGCCGTCCACGTCGACCCCGAGATCCTCATCGTCGACGAGGTGGTGGCCGTGGGCGACGAGGAGTTCCAGCTCCGGTGTTTCAGCCACTTGGAGTCGCTGCGGTCCCAAGGGGTGACCATCGTGCTGGTCAGCCACGATCTGGGGATGCTGCGGGCCAACTGCGATCAGATGGCCTGGCTCAACCGCGGGCTGCTGGCCGCGGTCGGCGATCCCCAGGATGTGGTCAACGCCTACCTCGACACCATCGACACCGAGGGGGCCGCCTCGGTGGGTCACCGTCCCCGCTCCGATACCGGGGGGGAGACGCCGTTGCGAATCACGAACCTGGAGTTCTTGGATGGGGCCGGTCACCGGCCCAAGTCCTTCGCATCGGGCGATCCGCTGGTCGTGCGCATCCACTACTCCGCCTCGGAGCCGGTTGAAGACCCGGTGTTCTCACTGGGGTTCTACGACCACAACAACCTGCATCTGGCCGGCCCCCGCTCCCACGTCGACGGGTTCCGACCGGGCAAGGTGGACGGCGAGGGGTGGGTGGAGTTTCGCCTGCTCCGCATACCGTTCCGCTCGGGTGCGTTTCATGTCAACGCCGCCGTGCAGGATTCTGACGCCTCGTTTCTCTACGACCGCCGAGCCCGGGAGTTCTGGCTTCAGATTTCCGGTGAGCCCGATCCTCAGGCCAACGGGCTGTTGAACCTGGAGGGCGACTGGCGGGCCGGGGTCTGAGCCGGCCGGGATGTGCTTATGAGCGCTGAACCCTTGCCAATCACCATGATCGGCGACTTGCTGCCCTATGCCGACGGGGCTGAGGACGAGCTGCTGGCAATGCTGCGAGCGGCGGAAGACCGCCGAGTGGGGTCTGATGAGCTGGCGTCGGCGATCCACGACTGGCCCACGGCCTATCACCTGGCGCCTGAACGGGCCGTGCTCTTAGCTCCGGTGGCTATCGGCCCTGGTGACCGGGTTCTGGACGTGGGGGCGGGCTCAGGGGTCAACACCCGGATCTGCGCCGACCGGGGGGCGGCGGTGACCGCCGTTGAGGGCAGCGCCGCCCGAGCTGAGCTGATCGCCCATCGCTGTGCCGGGCTTAAGGACGTGGATGTTCTCTGCGGGCCGTTGGAAGCGCTGGGCGACGGTGGGCGCGAGGCCTACGACGTGGTTCTGTTGGTGGGGGTGCTGGAATATGCCGGCACCACCCACGGTGGGAGAGACGGGCCCGCGGCCCTTCTCAGCCAGGCGGTGGATGCCCTCGCTCCCGGCGGTGTGGTGGTGTTGGCCATCGAGAATCGCCTCGGGCTCAAGTACCTGCTGGGATTTCCCGAAGACCATCTGGGGCTGCCCTGGGTGGGCTGGGAGGGCTACCGCGACGGGGAGCCCACCACCTGGTCGCGGCGGGAGCTGGCCGAGATGCTGGGTGACGCCGGGTTGGAGGTGCAGAAGTGGCTGTACCCGTTTTCCGACTACAAGCTGCCCACCGCGGTGCTGGCCGAGGAGATCTATGGCCGACCCGATGGCGTCGACATGGTCGACCAAATCGTGGGCCACCCCACCAGCAGCGAATATGCCCGTCCGGTGGTGGTTGCCGATGAGCGGGCCGCCCACCGAGCGCTGCTGACGGCGGGCCTGGGACCCGATGTGGCCAACTCTTTTCTGGTGGTCGCCGGTCGGAGTAAAGAAGCGGTGGCAGAGCGGGTTGACCAGCGGTCTCTGGCCTGGCGCGTGGCCCCGGATCGACAACGGCGCTGGAGACAGCAGGCCGTGGTGGTGGATTCGGACCAGGGCCTGGTGGTGAGGCGCAGTCTGCTGGATGAAGACAGGGCCGGTGATCTCGACGGGTGGCTCGGGCAGGTGGAGGTGTCCGAGGAGCCCTACTACCCGGGCCGGAACCTCGAGCAGTGTCTGCTGGACTGCGCCCGGGAGGGCGACGAGGACGGATTCGCCGAGCTGTTGCGGAACTGGCGGGCCGCGCTGTCTGCTCGGGAGACTCCGATCGACTCGGTTGCCGCGCCCCACCCCTATCTGCCGGCCGATGCCGAACGGGCGCTGCCCCCGGTGTGGTTGGATTCCGGGCCCGACAACTTTGTGATGACTGCGGAGGGCCTCAAGTTCGTGGACCGGGAATGGGTGGCCGCCGGGGGAGTGGATGTTCGTTTGGCGGTGGTCAGAGGGCTGTGGAAGACGGTCTCCGCCCTGCTGAGCGCCCGCTGCCATCTGCTCTGGCCGGTGACCTGGAGCAACGACCGCCTGGTGGCTCATCTCGGCGGACTGATCGGCGAACACATCGACGACGACCTGCTCAGCCGGTGGAGACAGGCCGAGGGCGAGCTGATGGGTCTGGTCTACCGCCAGCCGGCGGTGAGGCTGGCCGAACTGCACGATGCGGGGTCCCGGTCCCGGATGGACCTGTTGGGATCGCCGCTGGCCCCCTACCGCCGAATGGAGCACTTGGTCCACCGGCAACAGGAGCTGCTGGCCCAGCTGTCCGAGCAGCACGAGACGGCGGTGGGCTTGGAGCAGGCCCGTGCTCGACTGGCACAAGCCGACGCCCGGCTGGCGCAGCTCCAGTCTGAGCTGGCCGAGGCCCAGGCCCGATTGTCCCGGGTGGCGTGGCGGGAGCGAGTCCACAACAAGGTCGCCGGGTTGATAAGGGGCTTCGGCCGGCGCTGAGGCTGCCCGCCGGGATCAGTCTCCGACTTCCACCAGGTCTTTGAGGGCGATCCACATCTGCTCGCGGGTGACGGAGATGTCGAACCGCTGGGCCGAGGTGACGCCGCGGTCGCGCAGGCTCTGGCGAAGCTGACCGTCGCTCAGCACCCGGTGGAGGGCCAGGGCCATGGTCACGGGCCGCTTGTCGCGTATCACGATGCCCGCATCCTGGACCGTCTCGGCCACCGCGGCCGCGTCGTAGGCCACCACGGGCAGGCCGTTGGCCATGGCCTCGACCAGGGGCACTCCGAAGCCCTCGTGCTCGGAGGTGCAGGCCAGCACATCGGACAGCTGGTACCACTGGAGGAGGTTCTTGTCGGACACCTTGCCGGCGAACACAACCCGACTGTGTACGCCGAGCCGCTGGGCGAGGCTCTTCAAAGAGTGCAGGTATTGGGGAGGAGAGGCCTGTCCAACGAGCACCAGCCTGGCCTCGGGGCGGAACCGCGACAGCACCGCGAAGGCGGCGATGAGATCGTGCTGGCACTTGTTGGGGGCCAGCCGGCCGACGAACAGCACGGTCCCCCCGCCGTCGAGGTCGGTGCTGTCGCCCTGCCCAGACGGCGGCACGCCGCTGCCCAGCTTCCACAGCACGGGGGCGACCACCACATCGTCGATGCCCAAGTCCCTCAGTTCTTGGGCGTTGAACTCCGAGTCGGCGATCCCTCGACGGGTCAGCCGGGCCAGTTGCCCGAGCTGCTGGCGTCCTCGCTGGACGCTCTTGGCCAGTTCGGGCTGCCACGACTGGAAGTAACTGGCGGGGGTGATGTTGTGGTAGTTGAGCACGACCGGCGTCTTCTTCCGGATCACGAACTGAGCGACCTCCGACCCTATGGAGTGCTGGAGAATCGAGACGCGGGCGTCGCCCTTCCACTTCTCGACCGACAGGTCGCTGCCATCGGACCGGCTCTTGCGCTCTACCACGACACGGGTCTCCAACCCCTTCTCCTCGAGGAGCTGCTGGATCAGCCGGGTGTGGTTGCTGGTGGCGTCTCCCGTGGCCATCTGCGGGATCAACAGGTCGACAGCGAGGCTCATGGCCGGCTCGGCGGGGCGGTGCGCTGGGCGACCACTATCTCGGTGATGCGGGAGTCGGAGCAGGGCTCCAGGCTGGCGTCGAAGCCGGCCTGCTCCAACAGGTGCCGCCAGGTGACCGGTGAGATGCCCAACCCCGAGCCCAGCTCGGCGTCTACCCGGGCCCGGGCTGCGGGGTCGGCCACT
This sequence comes from Acidimicrobiia bacterium, assembly GCA_022827725.1. GTDB lineage: Bacteria > Actinomycetota > Acidimicrobiia > Acidimicrobiales > Bin134 > Poriferisocius. The sequence continues at coordinate 56,565 of JAJEIJ010000031.1, read as the reverse complement.
GCCACCACGATCCGCCCGGTTTTCTTCAGCTTCAGGCTGGCCTGGTTTACCATTCCGACCAGGTCTCTTAGCGGGAGGGTCTCCACAAACCCGGTGAGCACGATCGTGCCGAATTCCCCGTCCTCGGCGCCCACCAGATGGGGGAGCACGCCGCCCGCTCGAATGTCGAGGCGACGGCGGAGTCCAGCGAGAACCCGGTCGGGGTCTTGTTCCACGCCGTGGACGCTGATGCCCCGCTGGCTGATGGCCTCGACTATGGCGCCTTTCCCACCGGACAGCACCAGACACGGCCCCGAGCCCGCCAAGCCGGCGACGTGGGACACCACTTCGGCCGATGGCTCAGGAGGACTGTCGAGAACACCGAAGCCGGCCGGAACGGTGCCGTCGCCCAGATAGCCGGCCGCGCCTTCCAGGCGGCCCAGTCGGGTTTCGACGTTGCGCAGGTGCCGGATCAGCACTCCGGCGAACACGTTGAACTGGTCGGTGAGAAAGCGGGCGTACCAGTAGGACAGTTTGCGGACAAGCCACTTGACGCCGCGGAGTCCCCGGCGCGACCCGATCGGGACATGAGGGTCGAGCGAGGCCAGATTGGCGGCCTGGTTCAAGAAATCGCCGTCTTCGTCGATGACGTGCAGAGAGGACTCGGACTCGGCGATGTCGGCCCAAGCCTGCTCTATGTCGTGTTCAAGCTGGGCGATCTCCCGGTCTTGGCGGCGGCGATTGTCGGCATCAGTCTCGATCTCCGCGCTGACCTGTTTGAGGTCAAGCTCGCTCATGCCGGCCCGATCCTGGGGCTAGACGACGAGCAAGCCGGATGATGGCCGGTCGGGCCAGGTCCTCGTGCAAGCGGAGGTTCTCTGCTTCCAGCTCGGCGATGCGGTCGTCCTTCTCGTCGGCGCTGGCGTCCTTCTCGGCCATGCGCAGGTCCCGCTCGGCGATGCGGGCATCTCGTTCGCCTATGCGTGTGTCCCGCTCGGCCACCCGGTTCTTCCACTCTTCTATGCGGGAGTCCCGCTCGGCCACCCGGTCTTCCAGTTCGGCGATCTGTTCGTCTTGGTGGGCGACGCGGTTCGTCAGGAACTGGTTGCGCGCTTCGGCTCCGAGGGTTCGATCGCGCAGGTTAAGGATTTCATGGCGGAGTTGATCGCGATCCTCGCCATCCACCTGATCGGCGGTCATGGCTGAATCGTAGTTGCGGTCGGATTCGGAATTGGCAGGGAGCGGCCCCCGGTGGGGCGGCTCGCCCCACCGGGCGACGAACCTCTCCCATTCCCAGGGTTCGATGACCGGCTCCCGACTGGCGCTCTCGTGGTGGATGAGGGTGGCGGCGGGCTCCACCACCACCCGCAGCCCCGAACAGATGAGCCGCAGGCACAGATCGATATCGCCGTAGGAGGAGGGGAACTCCAGCGACATCCCGCCCACGGCCAGCAGGTCCCGGCGTCGGGCCAGAAGGCAGGCCCCAGTGACGCCGATCACATCGCGAGCCCCGTCGCCGCCGGCCGCGGCGGCTTCGGACTGCTGGCATCCCCGGAACGAGTGGATGGGATGAGCGCCGTCGAACTCCATGCCGATGTGCTGTATCGACCGGTCGGGATACAGCAGGGCCGCCCCCACGGCGCCGATGCCCGGATCGCTGAGATGGGCGGCCATTTTTTCCAGCCAGTCGCCGGTTTCTGCCTCTATGTCGTCGTTGAGCATCAGAACCAGGGGGCCGCGGCTGGCCAGCACGCCGCAGTTCACGGCCCGGGAGAAGTCGAAGGGCCCCGGGCCCCGGTGGACAACTCGCAGGGGCAGGCCGGGGGTCTGCTGAGGCGGCTCTCCCTGGAATTCGTCGCCCACCACCACGATCACCTCCGCGGGCGCCGGATCGAGCAGGGTGAGCGTGGCTAGGCAGCGCTGAAGCATGGAGGCGTCGGCATCAGGCTGGAGGTGGCCGGCGCTGGGAATGACGATCGAGGTGCCGGCCTGCGAAAGCGGTTGGGAATCGACCATGAGGCGTGATCGATGCTACCGGCGGGCGGGCCGGGCTGACAGCCGGCGCCGCGGACGCGCTATTGGATCACCGCCACTACGTCGCCGCCCCCCACCGAGTCGCCCTCGGACACCCGGACCTCCGCTATCGTGCCGGACTTCTCGGCACACACGTTGTTCTCCATCTTCATGGCCTCGAGCACCACGATGGGATCGCCGGCCTCTACCGTGTCGCCCGCAGCCACCATCACCTTGACGATGGTGCCCTGCATGGGCACGGTCACCTCACCGCTGCCCGCGCTGCCCCCGCTCTTGCTGGCGGCGGCCCGCTTGGGGCGCTTGGCGCCGCCCGATGCGGGGGCGGCGGATGGGGCAGAGGCGGTCTCCGGCACCCACATCTTCACCGAATAGCGCTGGCCGTTGACCTCCACGTCGATGTCCCGCTGCACCAGGGGCTCGGTGTCGGAGGGGGGGCTGGCCGGGGCGCTCTTGACTCCAGTCAGGTCGAGCGTCTCCTCCACCCACTTGGTGGAGTGGGTGAGGGCGGCGAAATCGGGATGGGCTAGGATGGCCTTGTCGGCGGGAATGGTTGTGGCCACCCCGCTCACTTCCAGCTCGTCGAGGGCCCGCAGGGTGCGGGCGATGGCAGTGGGCCGATCTCGGCCCCAGCAGATCAGCTTGCCCACCAGATTGTCGTAGAACTGGCTGATCTCATCTCCGGCCTCGTACCCCCCGTCCCAACGGGTTCCGTACCCGCTGGGCGCCCGCAGGCCGGTGATCGGCCCCGGTGAGGGCAGGAAGGCGCCCTCGGCGGGGTCTTCGGCGTTGATGCGCACTTCGATGGCGTGGCCGGATATCTCGATTTCGTCCTGGGTGAACGGCAGGGGCTCGCCGGAGGCCACCTTGATCTGCTGCTCTACCAGGTCGATCCCGGTGACGAGCTCGGTGGCCGGATGCTCCACTTGGAGGCGGGTGTTCATCTCCAAGTAGTAGAACTGGCCGTCCTCATACAGGAACTCCACCGTTCCGGCGTTCACGTAGTCGCAGCCCTGGGCCACCTTTACCGCGGCCTCGCCCATGGCGGCCAGGACTTCGGGGTCGATGCCGGCCGCGGGGGCCTCCTCGATCAGCTTCTGGTGGCGGCGCTGGGCTGAGCAGTCACGAGTGCCCAGGTACACGCAGTTGCCGTGGCTGTCGGCCAGAACCTGTACCTCCACATGGCGCGGCTGCTCCAGATAGCGCTCCATGTAGATCTCGTCGCGCCCGAAGTAACTCAGCGCCTCCCGCTGGGCCGACTCGATGGCCTCTTCCACCACGCTCTCGTCGGCCACCACCTTCATGCCCCGGCCGCCGCCGCCGTAGGCCGCTTTAATGGCGACCGGGTAGCCGTGCTCGGCGCCGAAGGCCCGCACTTGCTCGGGATCGGTGATGAGGTCGGTGGTGCCGGGGACGCCGCTCACCCCTACCCGCTCGGCGGCTTGGCGAGCGGAGATTTTGTCGCCCATGACCTCGATGGCCTCGGGATTGGGGCCGATGAACGCCACCCCCCGGGCGGTGATGGCCCGGGCGAAGTCGGCGTTCTCCGAGAAGAATCCGTAGCCGGGGTGGACGGCGTCGGCTCCGGTGCGCTCGATGACGTCGAGAATGGCCTCGGTGTTGAGGTAGCTCTCGGCTGCGGTCTGGCCACCGAGGGCATGGGCCTCATCGGCCATGCGAACGTGGAGGGCGCTGCGGTCGAGGTCGGAGTACACCGCCACCGTGGCGATGCCCAACTCCCGGCAAGCCCGGATCACTCGAACGGCGATCTCCCCCCGGTTCGCCACCAATACCTTGGACAACACGGCAATATGGTGGCAGAGAGTCTCGGGATCACGCGAATAATGGAGGGGCGAAATGGGACGGAGCGAAGTGACCGACTTCCAGATTCAGTGGGTGAATGAGACCGGGTCGACGAACGCCGACTTGCTGGACGCGGCCCGTCAAGGGGCTGAGGCGAATGCGGTATTGGCGGCCGATTACCAGAGCGCGGGACGGGGGAGGCGGGGACGCAGCTGGAGTGCTGCGCCGGGTTCGAGCCTGTTGTTCTCGGTGCTCACCAGGCCCAGGATGGATGTGGCGCGAGCCCACCTGGTGACCACCGCGCTGGCGTTGGGGGCGGTGGAGGCCTGCGATTCGCTGGCCGGGGTGCGTCCCGGTTTGAAATGGCCCAACGACCTGGTGGTGGCCGACCGCAAGCTGGCTGGGGTGCTGGCCGAGTCGGTGGTGACTGGAGATCGACTGGAGGCTGTGGTGGTGGGCATGGGGCTCAACGTGCGGACCGGAGCAACACCCCCCGAGGTGGCTGACACCGCGGTGGCCTTGGAAGACGTGTGCGGCGCGGCGGTCGATCGCGAGGAGTTGCTGGCCGGGGTATTAGCCGGCTTCTCGCAGTGGATGGACAGAATCGAGATGCCCAGCGGCCAGGCGGCGCTGGTGGCTGCGGCCCGCCGAGCGTCAGCCACATTGGGCCGGCAAGTGTGGGTGCAGCTTGGTGACGGAAGCGTGCTGGAAGGACTGGCCCAGGATTTGGATGACGGAGGGGCGTTGGTGCTGGAGGGCGGGGCCAGGGTTGTGGTGGGCGATGTCGTACACCTGCGAAGCCGGTAGATCTCTTGGGGGAATCGCTAGGGGTCGATCTCCGTGGCCTTGAGGTGGGCGAAGGCGCGGGCCGCGGCTTGAGTGTGGGGGCCCGGGGCAGCGGGAAGAGTATGGCCGTCGACGGCGTGGATGGGATGAACGTCGCGGGTAGTGGAGGTGAGAAACGCCTCCTCGGCCGCGGCCAGCGCCTCGAGGGGCACGTCTCGCTCGACCGCGCCGGTCAGTTCGATCACGAGTTGGCGGGTGACTCCGGCCAAGCATCCTGAGGCCAGGGTGGGAGTGATGAGTTGGCCATTGTGGGCCAGGAAAACGTTGCTTCCGGTGCCCTCGCAAAGCTGACCCTGGGTGTTGGCGAAGATGGCCTCGCTGGCGCCAGCCGTCTTCGCGTCGGCCAATGCCCGCACGTTGGCTCCGTAGGACACGGTTTTGAGGCCGGCCAGAGGGCCGCGCTCGTTGATGGTCCAGTCCACGGTGGCCACCGCCACGGTGGCGGGCCAGGGTGCTTGGGGAGTGGCGGCCACGGTGGCGGTCGGCGGGCTGTCGCCCCGGCTGCTGCCCAATGGCCCGGTGCCGCTGCTGATGGTTACCCGCAGACGACCCTCTTGGAGCCCGTTGGCGTCGGCCACCGCGATCATGGCCTCCCGCAGCACATCGGCGTCGAGAACCGCCACCCCCAGGTGCTCGGCCGAATAGGCCAGCCGCTCCAGGTGGCGGCGAGCGGCGAACGGCATTCCCCGCACAATGACCAGGGTCTCGAATACGGCATCGCCCACCAGCCATCCGTGATCGAAAGGTGAGATCCGGGCCTCGTCCTCCGGAACCAGATCTCCGTTGATCCACACGATGCGGGCCGTCACTAGAGCACGTACTCCCCGGTGGCCACGGCCAGCAGCCGCTTGGCCTTCAGCTCGGTTTCCTGCCACTCGTCTTCGGGGTCGCTGTCGTAGGTGATGCCGCCTCCGGTGCCGAGGTGGAGGTGCTCGTCTTCGATCCACAAGGTGCGGATGGCCACGTTCAAATCGCCCCGCTGGCGGTCGGCGTCCACCCATCCCACCGCGCCGCAGTACACCCCCCGCGGTTGCGGCTCCAACGCATAGATGGCGTTGAGGGCGGCCAGCTTGGGAGCGCCGGTTACCGACCCCGGCGGGAAGGTGGCGTCGATCAGTTCCGGCCATCCGCAGCCGCGGGCCATTCGCCCCCGCACGGTGCTCACCAGATGCACTAGGCCGGGGTGATGCTCCAGGGAGAACAGGGCGGGCACGCTCACCGTGCCGTAGTCGCACACCCGCCCCAAGTCGTTGCGTACCAAATCTACGATCATGAGGTTTTCAGCCTGGTCCTTCGGGGTCAGCCCCGATGGGTGGGCGGCGGTGCCCTTGATGGGAGACGATTCCACCCATCGACCGTTGCGCACCAAGAAGCGCTCGGGCGAGGCCGAGGCAATGTGTACGCCGTGGTCGGGCAGGCGCAGCACGGCGGCATATGGCGCGGGGTTTCCTTCAGCCAGCGCTGCCCCCAACGCAGCGATGTCGGTGTCGGGATCGATGAGCGGTGCGCTTAGGTGGCGGGTGAGGTTCACCTGGTAGACGTCGCCGGCGGCGATCATCTCCCGGATAGCCGAAACCCCGGAGGTGAACTCGGATTGGTCGAGCGAGCTTCTCCAGGTGTCCGCCGGGATCCCCTTCCAGGGGCGGCCCTTCCAGGGTCGGGCTGGGCGAACCGAGTCGAAGCGGGCGCACACTGCCTTGCCGTGGAAATCTATGGCCACCGCCCAGAAGCCCTTGGACTCCAATGCCCCTAAATCGTCGGTGACGTCGACCAACCTGGAACACAGATGGTGTCCCACCACGGCCACAGCCGCCACCTCCATCGGGTGCAGTGTACTTACACTGGCGGGCAATGAGGCGCGGTCGTCGGCGCGGAGCACGCCGGAGAACTTGGTGGCAGCTCCTGGTGGTGCTGTTCGGGCTGCTGGTGTTTGTGGCCGCGGTGGGCGGGGCGGTTGGTCTGGGCATGGTGAAGTCGCAGGTGAGCCAGATTCCCCGGGTGTCGGTGGGGCTGTCGCTAGACTTGGTGGGAGCGCCGGTGAACTTGGTGGGCGCATCGGAGGGAACCTCAGTCGACTCCGCGGAACACCCCGGCGCAGAAGCCTTGAATTTTCTCCTGGTGGGGATAGACAACGCCGCCGGAATCGACCCTGATAGCCCTATCCACATAGATCGGGACGTCAACTCGCTGCTGACCGACTCGGTGATCCTGGTACGCATCGACCCCGAGGCCGACCGGGTGGCCATGTTGTCGATTCCCCGCGACCTCTGGGTGCCGATTGCCGACGGGGGATGGAGCGAGCGGGTGAACGCCGCCCGGGGCATCGGCGGGCCCGCGGCCTTGATCGAGACGGTGTCGGAATACCTCGGGGTGCCCATTCACCACTACGTGGAGATCAACTTCGCTGGATTCCTGCGAATCGTGAACACAGTGGACGGAGTACCGGTGGAGATCGCCCAGCCCATCCGAGACGACTCGCTGGGATTGCGGATCGAGCAGACGGGCGTGGTCACCCTCGATGCCGACACCGCGCTGGCCTATGTGCGAACCCGACGACCGCTGACGGTGGCCCCGGGGGGCAATCCGGCCAATGACGACGACTGGGTGCGGCTTGGCGTGTGGAACGACTTGGAGCGCAACCAGCGCCAGCAGGAGTTCATGGTGGCCACCCTCAAGCGGGCGGTGGAAAAGGGCATCCGCAATCCGCTCAACCTGCGGCGGGTGGCCAGCGATCTTCTCGATGACGACAATCCCAGCATCACGCTCGATGATCGCATCACGGTGGGCCAGCTTGTAGATCTGGGTGACGAGTTCCGGTCGTTCTCCGTGGACCAAATAGAGCGGTACAAGCTGCCGGTGGTTGACGCCACCATCGACGGCAAACAGGTGCTGCTGCTGGAAAACGACGCCCAGTCGGTGCTGGAGTTCTTCCGGGCCGGCAGCTTGGCCAGTGTGCGGGTGCGGATTCTCAACGGCACCTCGTCGGGCACCGTGGCCGGAGTGGAGGCGGAGTTGGAACGGGTCGGGTTCTCCGTGGTGGACCGGGGCAACGCCGACCGGTTCGATGTGGCCAGAACCGGTATTCGCCACACAGAGGCCGCCGCGGAACAGGCTACGACCCTGGCCCACTTCATCGAGCCCGCGCCCCTTCTGGAGCAGGTGATGGGAATCGACGGCGCCGATGTGGAGCTGGTGGTGGGTGCTGACTACCGAGCGGTGTTGGAAAGCCCTCGGGACTCGGCCTCCTGACGGTTGGCCAAGTACCACTCGTAGGTGCGGCGCAACCCCTCGGCGAAGGGGGTGGAGGCCTCGAAGCCGAACAACCTCTTGGCTCGGCTGGGGTCCACGCAGCGGCGGGGTTGGCCGTCGGGCCGGGAGGAATTCCACTCGATCCGGCCGGTGAAACCGGTGACTTCGGCCACATCCTCCACGAGCTCTTTGACCGCAATCTCCTGGTTTGCCCCCAAGTTGACCGGCTCTGCGCCCCGATAGTGCTCGGCCGCCAACAGGACGCCTTTGGCGGCGTCGTCCACATAGAGGAACTCTCGGCTGGCCGTGCCCGTGCCCCAGACCTCGATGCTGTCTTGGCCGGCTTCGATGGCATCGACGCATTTCTTGATGAGCGCGGGGATCACATGGGATGCCGATGGGTGGAACTTGTCGCCCGGGCCATAGAGGTTGGTGGGCATCAGATATATGCCCTGCTGGCCATATTGCTCGCGGTTGGCCTGAAGTTGCACGAGCTGGGCCAGCTTGGCCACTCCATAGGGGGCGTTGGTCTCCTCGGGGTAGCCGGTCCACAGTGAGTCTTCGGAGAATGGCACCTTTGTGTACTTCGGGTACGAGCAGATGGTGCCCACCACAACAAGGCGATCGGTCTGCGCCAATCGGCACTGCTCGATGACGTTGGTGCCCATCAGCAGGTTGTGGAGGTAGAGATCGGCGGGCCTCTCCTGGTTGGCGCCGATGCCCCCGACCCGGGCAGCCAGGTGAATCACTGCATCGGGCTGGATGTCGGCGAGCAGCCTCTGCGTATCTGTAGTGCTGCGCAGGTCGTAGTCGGCGCTGGACGGGGCGGCCAGCAAGGCGGGCTCGGCCTGGTTGAGCAGTCGGCAAACCGCCTGGCCCAAGAATCCGGTGCCTCCGGTGACCAGAACCCGCTTGCCTGCCCAGAAGCCGCTCATCGGTTCCCAGACTAGTGGTCCGCGGCGTGGTTGTTGGGTTCGGGCTGGCAGAATCGGGGCAGTGCGAGTGGCGATCACGCTGGAGCAGTGCTGGCATCGGGTGCCGGGGGGAACGGCGACGGCCGCGCTCGGGTGTGTAGAGGCTCTGGGGCGGTTGTCAGCGCCTCCCGAGATGGTGGGGGTCTCGGCCTGGCACCGGAGTCCTCCTGAAGAGCCGTTCGCTCCCGGAATCCCCGTGGCTGCTCTGCCGATGCCTCGGATCGGGCTGTACTGGTGCTGGCACCACATGCGTCGGCCTTCCGTTCCAAGGGCGGTCGGCCGGGTGGACGCCATTCACGCCACCGGCATGGCGGTGCCCCCTCGGACTGCTCCGTTGGCGGTGACGGTCAACGATTTGGCGTTCTTGCGCCATCCCGACCACTTCACGCCACGAGGCCTGCGGTTTTTTGCTCAGTCCCTGAACTTGACTCGCGACGAAGCCGACATCGTGGTGTGCCCGTCGCAGCACACGGCGGATGACTGCGTGCGGGCCGGGATCGACGCCGACCGGGTGCGCGTCGTTCCGTACTGGGCTGATGACCGCTTGGTGCCGTTACCGGAGGCCGAGGAAGTGCGACAGCGATTTCAGCTGGCCGACAGGTTCGTGCTCTGGGTGGGGACGGAAGAACCCCGCAAGAACTTGGCCGGCTTGTTGGAGGCGTGGCAGTTGCTGGGCCAAAGGGCCGAGGAGTTGGTGTTGGTGGGCCCGACGGGTTGGAAGTCGAACCTCGACCGCGATCTGGCTGCGTCGAAGTCAAAGCTGGACGGGGCCCTGGCCTCCTCGGGGCCGCGGATTCGCCGTTTGGGGTTTGTGGCCGAGGCCGACAAGCGGGCGCTGATGAGGGCCGCGCAGGCAGTCTGTTATCCGAGCCTGACCGAGGGCTTCGGCCTGCCGGTGCTGGAGGCGATGGTGCAGGAGACGCCGGTGGTGACGTCGGCGACGGGGTCCACTGCCGAGGTGGCCGGTGAGGCGGGAGTGCTGGTGGATCCCACTCGGCCGGAGGAGATCGCCGACGCCCTGGCCGGTGTGCTCGACGACGAGGCTTCTGCGGCTTGTCTGGGCTCACAGGGCCGAGAGCGGGCGCTGACTGAGTTCACCTGGAAGCGCACTGCTGAGGGGCTGTTGGATGTCTATCGGGAGCTGGCTGGCTGATGGGCTCGGATGCCTTGCCTGACTCGACGGCGCACGTGGGCGTGAACCTGTTGTGGCTGCGGTCGGGCAGGGTAGGGGGCACCGAGGACTACGCGGTCAGGATGCTCTCGGCCATTCCGTTGGATTCTTCGGTGCGTTTGACCTTGTTCGGCCCGCCTGGCTTCGCCGAGGCCCACCCGGCGCTGGCGGAGCGCTTCGAGGTGGTGAAATCGCCGGTGGGCAAGAGCCGACCGTTGCGGGTGCTGATGGAGAACTCCTGGCTGGCAGTGCAATGCCGCCGCCGCGGAATCTCATTGGTCCACCACTTTGGGGGAACCGTGCCCTGGATGGGCATACGCCCGGCAATCGTGACCATCCACGATTTGCAGCCGTTGGACCATCCCAAGCGATTCAGTTTGATCAAGCGGCTGTACTTGAAGACCATGCTGCCGCGGTCGGTGCGCGGGGCAGAGGTGGTTGTGACCGTGAGCGAGTTTTGCCGGAGTCGCCTTGTGGAGCGCCTCGGCGTTGACCCCGAGCGAGTAGTGGTGCTCCCCGCACCGGTGGACGCTTCCTCGGGTGCTTCGGAGATGCCGCTGGCTGCCGCTGAGCCGGACTTGTCCCACCCATTCGTGCTTTATCCGGCTGTGGCCTACCCCCACAAGAACCACGAGGTGTTGCTGAGGGCGTTGGCTCGGCTGGCTGCCGATGGGGTGGATGTGGCGCTGGTGGCCTCGGGAGGGCCCGGCCCGCGTGACGCCAAGCTGGACCATCTGGCCGACGAGCTGGGAGTGGGGAGCAAGTGGCACCGGTTGGGCCGTATACCCAGAGCAGTGCTCGACGGCCTGTTCCGGCAGGCAGTGGCCATGGTTTTCCCGTCTCGTTATGAGGGCTACGGCCTTCCGGTGGTTGAGGCCATGGCCCGCGGTTGCCCGGTGGTGGCCGCCGATGCGGGGGCGCTACCGGAGGTTGTGGGAGCGGGCGGGCGACTTCTGGATCCTGACGACGAGGACCAGTGGGCTGACGCCATCGGCAAGCTGGTGGAAGATGGCGATGCCCGTCACGAGTTGAGCGCGGCGGGCAGGTCCAGAGTTCGGGAGCTGGCCGACCTCGACCCGGGGGCGGAGCTCAGCGGACTGTACGCCAAGGTGGCGGGATGACGGCGCCGCTCTCGATCCTGGTGCTGTGTCCGCACTATGCGCCCGACACCGCTCCCACCGGGGAGGTTATGACCGCCGTCTGCGAGCAGTGGACGGCCCGGGGCCACCGAGTGGAAATCATCACCAGCCTCCCGTGGTATCGAGACCATGCAGTTGCAGGCGGATGGTCGGGGCGGCTGGTGCGCACCCAGCAGGAGCCGTGGGGTCGAATCAGGCGCTGGCATCCGTTTCCCGCCGACAAGAGGCGGCTGGCGGCCCGGGCGGCGTCGTTTGCCGGGTTCACTGCGCTGGCCGGCGTTGATGCTGTGATGGCTGCGGGCCGCTGCGACGTGGTGTTTGCCATGTCGCCCCCGCTCACGCTGGGCGCCGCGGGGTGGGCGGCCGCCTGGCGGGGCCGGGCACCCCTGGTGTTCAACGTTCAAGACGTGTTTCCCGACGCGGCGGTGGACACCGGTGTCTTGCAGAATGCCAGGGTGGTGGCCGCGGCCAGCCGGCTGGAGCGCTGGGTGTATCGGCGGGCCGCGGCCGTGAGTGTGCTGTCGGAGGGAATGGCCGCCAACGTGCGGGCCAAGCTGGCCCCCGGGGTCGACCCGGACAAGGTGGTGGTGATCCCCAATGCGGCTGACGCAGACCGCATCACCCCGTCGGATCGGCACAACCGGTATCGGGCCGAATTGGAGCTGGGCGACGGCGAAGCCACCGTGGTTATGTACGCCGGAAACCTGGGGCACTCCCAACCCTTGGAGCTGGTGATTTCGGCCGCCGAACGGTTCGCGGGCCAGGGGCGAACCGACGTGCACTTTGTGGTCAACGGCGACGGCGTGGCCCGTTCGGCAGTGGCGGCGGCGGCCCAGCGCCTCGACACCCTGCACCTGGTGGGCTGGCAGCCGCCCGAGCGGTTGGCGGAAGTGCTGGCGGCCGCTGATCTGCACTTGGTGCTTCTGCGGGCCGGACTCGGAACCACCAGCGTGCCCTCCAAGGTGTACTCGGTGCTGGCCGCAGGCCGCCCAGTGCTGGCCAGCGTGGATCGGGGCAGCGAGGTGGAGAAGCTGCTGGACGCCTCTGGAGCGGGCACCACGGTTGACCCCGAAGACGTCGATGCTTTTTGTGCTGCGGTGGCCCGGATGGCCGATGATCCCGATGGACTGGTTGAAATGGGGCGGCGAGGCCGGGCCTATGCCGAGCAGGCCGCCGGGCTCCAGGAAGTGGCCGGGCAGTACTTGGAGCTGTTCCGGCGGTTGATGCGCTGATCGCACAATCGGCCCGGTAGCCTGTTGAGCCGTGGCAAGAGCCTCTGGTTATCGAAAGGTGGCGCGGGCCGCGGCGATGGGCGGGGTCGGACAGCAGCGCCGGCTCATCGGCTTTCCCGCCGTGGTGGTGCTCATCATCCTGATCGGCATTGCGGTGGTGGCTTTTGCCCGCACCCAGCGCGATGAAGAGGCCCGTCCCGGCCTCAGCGACCACTGGCACTCGGCCTACACGGTGTGGGACTGCACCGACGGCGGCGGAGCCCACCAGCCCATTTTCGAGGGCCGGCGAAACAGCCAGGGCTATCCCTACGACCCCTATGGCATTCACTCCCACGCCGACGGGTTGATCCACATTCACCCGTTCACCGCCAACGCCACTGGCAAAGACGCCGTCATGGACAAATTCTTTGATGCGATGTTCGTGAACATTGACCAGAACGGCATCTTCGCCGAGGAGCTCGGTTTGATCAGCGCCGTGGATGCGGTATGCGACGGGCAGCCGGCGGTGGTGCAGATCGTGCGCTGGTCTACTGCGCTCACCGCAGTTGCCGCTGAGCCCGACGAGCGGATCTACTCGGACTTCGGCAATGTTCGCTTCCAGAAGGACGGCGAGGCCTTCACCATTGCCCTGGCCCCTCGAGACGCTGTGGTGCCGCTACCTCCCACCATCAACGATCTGCTCGGGGTGTCGCCGTCGCTGGTGGCTGACCTCACCCAGCCCGAGGGGCCGGTACAGTTCGACGAGAGCCTCGACGAGAACAATCCGGGCGTCCAGTTGCCAGACGGCGGCTGAGCCGGTGTGGACGCGGTTGTTCTGGTCGGCGGCTTCGGCACCCGGCTTCGGCCCCTGACCCTGACTCGGCCCAAACAGATGCTGCCGGTGGTGGACCGGCCCATGATCGAGCATGTGGTGGGAAGGCTCGGACAGCAGGGAATCACCCGAGCGGTGCTCTCGCTGGGATACCGGCCCGACGCCTTCGAGGCTGCCTACCCCGAGCGCCGCTGTGCCGGGGTGGAATTGTTCTATGCGGTGGAGCCCGAGCCGTTGGACACAGCAGGAGCCATTGCCTTTGCGGCCCGAATGGCCGAGGTGCAGGACACATTCATCGCAGTTAACGGCGACGTGATCCACCAGTTTCCCCTAGCCGATCTGTTGGCATTGCATGGCCGGTCCGATGCTCAGGCCACTATTGCCCTGGCGCCGGTGGCCGACCCTTCCCGTTTCGGCGTGGTGGTGTGCGAACCCGACGGCCGGGTGCGGGAATTCGTGGAGAAGCCCCCGGCCGACCAGGCCCCCAGCAACCAGATCAGTGTGGGAATCTATGCCTTGGAGCCCACCGCCCTGGACTCGGTGGCCGAAGGCGCCCGGGTATCGATCGAGCGGGAGGTGTTTCCAAGGCTGGTCGAGAAGGCAGGCATGTACGCCTTGGCATGGGACGGGTTCTGGGTGGACACCGGTACCCCGGAGGCTTATCTGGAGGTTCAGCAGGCATTGTCTGATGGCGGCTGGATCCATCCGTTGGCTGAGGTTGCGGCCGACGCCGCTGTCGAAGGCTCGATTGTGATGGAGGCTGCTGTCGTTGCCTCTGGGGCCTCGGTCATCGATTCTGCGTTGCTCCCCGGTGCCCGCGTTGGTGGGGGGGCGGTCGTCCAGCGCTCTATCGTGGGCTACGGGGCCGAGATCGGCGCTGGAGCTTGCCTGCGCGATCTTTCGGTGGTGGGGGACGAGACCGTGATTTCCCCGGCCGCTGACTTGAAGGGCGAGAGGGTGCCCTAGCGGAACAGGTCCTCGCCCGGGGAGCGGACCAGATCGGCCTGGATGCTTCCGGGACCAAGCCAATCGGGGTCGGCCCCCCGGATGACGGCCACCGGAACACTGTTGGCCTTGCCCATGACGAGTTCGGCGGCGGCAGCCAGCTCATCGACGATGGCCACCTCGGTCACCTGGAGCTCTCGGCCTGAAGCGTCGGGGGTGCCCCGCAAGTCGAGAATGGGGCGAACGCCGGCCGTTCCGATGGCTACGTCGACCACCCCCCGTCGCCAGGGCCTCCCGAATGTGTCGGACACGATCACTCCTACCTCCACGCCGGATCGGGCCTTGATCCCGTCGCGGATGTGTCGGGCAGAGCGATCGGGGTCGTCGGGCAAAAGAGCGGCCGCATCAGCGGCCACGTTGGACCGGTCGACTCCGGCGTTGGCGCACACGAAACCGTGTTTGGTCTCACTGATGACGAGGTCGCCCCTTCGCCGAAGCACCCGCACCGACTCCTGTTCGACGACCGGCTTGTGCGAGAGGGGGTCGTCGGGGTCGACGGCGACCATGCTGTCCTCGGCTTTGGAGACGATCTTCTGGGTGATCACCACCACGTCGCCGTCGGCCAAGTCGGCCGCCTCGGCAATCAACCCGGCCAAGTCGTCTCCCGCCTCGATCTCCGGCAATCCCTCCACTCCGAAGATCTCGACTCTCATGCCTGGACTCCCTCCGCCGAACCGCCCAAGACGATATGGGCCAGGGCCTCTGCACTGTCTAAGTGCACGGATCAATCCTCCGCCGAACAGCCCAAAACGATATGGGCTAGGGCAGTGGCCGATTCGATGTCGTCCATGATTGTTGGGGCCACCACGCAGGACACCCCGACAGCTTCGACGTCGTTGGCCAAATGGGCATCGGCCTCGTCGATCACCAGCGTGGCAGCTACGTCCTGGTACAGCCGGGCCACACCCACCACCGAGCATTCATGGCCAAGCTCCCGCATGAGGCGGTCGGCAGGGCCCTTGAGCGCGGCACCTCCCACGATGGGCGAGACCGCCACCACGGCGTCTCGGCGAGCGGCCACGGCCTGCCGCACGCCGGGTACTTCCAGCACCGGCCCGATGGACACGATGGGATTGGAGGGGGCGATGACGATCAGCCGGGCTGCCCTCAATGTGTCGATAAGGCCGGGCGCAGGCTGGGCCCGCTTGGACCCTGCCACCCGGACCGCAGAGACCGCCACGTCATGGCGGCGGCGGACGAAATAGTCCTGGAAGCCGATCTCGCCTTCGTCGACGGTCGTGACCCTGGTTTCGATGCGGTCGTTGGTCACCGGCAGCACGGTCAGCTCCAAACCCCAGGCAGATGCAATCTCCGCGGTAACGGTGGCCAAGTCAGCTACTTGGGCCAGCCGGTGGGTCCGGTACAAGTGGGTGGCCAGGTCGCGGTCGCCGAGGCGGAACCAGGTGATCCCGCCGTAGCGGTCCAGGGCATCCATCGCCTGCCAGGTCTCGCCGGCCAAGCCCCAGCCGGTGTCAGGGTTGACTGCGCCGGCCAGCGTATAGACCACGGTGTCCAAGTCGGGGCTCACATGGAGGCCGTGGAGCACGGTGTCGTCCGCGGTGTTGACCACGGCGAGCAGGTCTTGGGGCGGGTGGACCCGGATCATTCCGGCAAGCAGCTTGGCCGCTCCCACCCCTCCAGCAAGCGTGACCACGCTTTGGGTCAAGAGACCTCCACAAGTCTGCGGGGAGGGGGGCCAATCAAGAAATCCCCTTCAGCTTGCCTTGGAGCAGGTCCAAGTCGGCGTCCACCATCATGGCCACCAGATCTTGGAAACCGACCTCCCGGTGCCAGCCCAGCACCGAGGTCGCCCGACCGGGATCGCCCACCAGTATGTCGACTTCGGCCGGACGGAAGAAGGCTTCGTCGATCACCACGAAGTCGCGGTAGTCCATGCCCAAGTGGGCGAAGGCCAGTTCGCAGAACTCCCGAACCGAGTGGGTCTCTCCTGAGCACACCACGTAGTCGCCTGGCTCGTCTTGTTGAAGCATCATCCACATGGCCTTCACGTAGTCGCCGGCGAATCCCCAGTCGCGTTTGGAGTCGAGGTTGCCCAGCCGCAGTTCGCTTTGGCGGCCGAGAAAGATCGCCGCCGCCGCGTGGGTGATCTTGCGGGTCACAAACTCCAGTCCCCGCCGGGGGGATTCGTGGTTGAACAAGATGCCCGAGCTGGCGTGCAGTCCGTAGCTCTCGCGGTAGTTGACGGTGATCCAGTGGCCGTAGACCTTGGCCACCCCATACGGGCTCCGGGGGTAGAAGGGGGTCGCCTCGGTTTGGGGCACCTCGCGCACCTTGCCGAACATCTCACTGCTGGACGCCTGGTAGAAGCGGATGGACGGGTCGACGATGCGGATTGCGTCGAGCAGGCGGGTAACTCCCAAAGCGGTGGTCTCGCCGGTGAGCACCGGCTGGCCGAAGGAGGTTTGCACAAACGACTGGGCGGCCAGGTTGTACACCTCGGCGGGGCGGTGCTGTTGCAAGGCCTCGATGAGGGAGGCCTCGTCGAGCAGGTCGCCGCTCACAATGGTGATCTGGTTCTGGAGATGGGCGATGCGCTCGAAGCTGACCATGCTGGACCGCCTCACCAAACCCACCACCTCGTAGCCCTTGTCGAGTAGGAACTCAGCGAGATACGAGCCGTCTTGTCCGGTAATGCCGGTGATCAGCGCTCGTCGAGGCCGTTGCTCAGCCATCAGGATCCCGAGCCACTCTGGTGAATAGTGTTTGTGGAGGCCATTGCTCAGCCATCAGGATCACCAGTTTGGCCGGTTTGTCGGCTGCGGGCATCCTCGAGGGTGTCGGCCAGGGTGTCGGCCAAGGCGATTGCCGGGGTCCAGCCGGTGGCCTTTTGGAGTTTCGTGTTGTCGCCTCGCTGTACCGGCAGATCGACGGGGCGGAACAGGCGGTCGTCCTGCACGAGGTTCATCGGGGTTTTGGCCAGGCTGAGCAGGGTTTCGGCGATGCCAGACACGGCCACATCCCGACCCGAGCACACGTTGTAGGCCTCACCGGGCTCTCCGTCTGCCACCAGGAGTCGGTAGGCCTGGACCACATCGCGCACATCGGTGAAGTCGCGTCGGGCCGTGAGGTTGCCCACCGGGACCGCGGTGTTGCCGGACTGCTCGTTGCGGGCGATACGGGCAGCCAGCGCGGGGGCTAGGAATCGCTCGCTTTGACCGGGGCCAAGGTGGTTGAAGGCCCGGGCTCGGATCACTTCGAGGCCGTGGCCCAAAAAGCCCTGAATGCACACCATTTCGGCCGCGGCTTTGCTCGCGGCATAAGGGTTGACCGGCCGCAGGGGGGCGTCTTCGGTGATGGGCAAGTGCTCGGGATCGACCATGCCGTAGATGTCGCTGCTGGTGACCGAGAGGAGTCGCTCGACGCCTGCGTCGATGCAGGCTCGTACCACATGGAGGGTGCCGTCGGCATTGACCTGGAAAGTGCCCATCGGGTCGTTCCACGATGCGGCCACATCGCTTTGGCCCGCCAGGTGGTACACCACGTCGGGCTTGGTCTCCGAGATCAGCTCCGACATGGCGCTGGCGTCTTCGACGGGAGGGCTGCCGATTACGCGATCCACCTCAATCACGTCATCGGCACACGCGTTCAGATGAGCGACGAGGTGAGTTCCGACAAAACCCCGCGACCCGGTGACCAGGGCTCGCATTGCCACGAGTGTGCCATGTGGACCATGGACATGCCGTACCCGGCCAAGTTGTCACTGAGCCGCTCCGACCATACCTCTGCTTTGTTGGATGGGCCGGTACGGTGGTGAGGTGGTCGAGCCGCAGCCAGCTCAAGCGCCGGTGCCAGAGGAAGATCCGCTGGTGGAGTGCATACGTAACGGCATCTACACCGCAGTGGGACTCGGTCTGTTGGTTATCAATCGCGTGCAGTCGGCCCGGAGGGATTTGGCTGGTCAGATGCCTGATGAACTGCGGGAGGCGTTCTCCGATCTTGCTGAACAGGTCCCAGAAGACGTGCGCAACGCGGTGGCGGACATGGCTCAGCAGCTTCCCGATTCGGTGCTGACGGTGCTCTCGGATGCGGTTGACCAGGCACCGGCCCTTGCCGAAGCACTGCGGGAGTTTGTCAACCGCAACTCAGATCAAACCTGATGCAGGCCAAGTCCGATTTCAGGATCCACGTGGTGATCGTGAGCCACGACCCGGGCCTGTGGTTCGACGAGATGTTGGAGTCGATTGCCGCCCAAGACCATCGGTCGGTGGAAGTGACCGTGGTGGATACCGGCAGCGAAGCCGACCCCACCGCCCGAGTTCGACGCGTTTTGCCCCAGGCCTCGGTCCGCTGTTTGGGATACGACCCCGGATTCGGCCCCGCGGCGAACCAAGTGCTGCTGGACGCGGGCCCGGTCCCCGACTTCTTCGTGTTCTGTCATGATGACGTGGCACTGGCCCCCAGCGCCCTGCGGCTACTGGCCAATGAGGCGGTGCGGTCCAACGCCGGGATCGTCGGCCCCAAATTCGTGGACTGGGACGACCCCAGCCGCCTTATCCAAGTCGGTCTCATGGTCGACAAGACCGGGGTTCCGATTCCCACCGTTGAGGTTGGCGAACTCGATCAGGAGCAGCACGACGCGGTTCAGGAGATGTTCGCCGTCCCCGGAGGATGCATCTTGGTTCGAGGGGACTTGTTCCGGGCCGTCGGTGGCTTCGATCCGGAGATGACGTTCTGCTACGAGGATGTGGACCTGTGCTGGCGGGCTCGCACCGTGGGGGCGCGGGTCATGGTGGCGCCCAGCGCGGTGGTTCGCCATCGTCAGCGGCTGGCTGAGCGCATTTCCCAAACTCAGGTCAGCCGGCTGATACGGCGCCATCGGGTGCGAACCCTGCTGTGCGTGTACGGGGCTTGGCACTCGGTGCGGGTTATTCCCCAGGCAATGCTGCTTTCGCTTCTTGAGCTGTTGGTGGCGCTGGTTACCGGCCATCTGAGCCAAGCCCGCCAAGTCGGGGCGAGTTGGGGGTACAACCTGGCCCGACTGGGGTCCATCCGGCAACAGCGGAAGGCGGTGAGCCGTGTCCGCCGGGTGGGGGACTCCCATATCCGTATGGCCCAGGCTCAGGGCTTCGCCCCGTTGGCCTCGCTGCTCACGAGCTGGAGGAGCGGCGCGGGCGACAGGCTTTCAACGCAGAACGCACTGCTGTCCCGGTTGAGTCGATCTCGGGCATCGGTTGTGGTTGGGATCGTCACGGTGATCTTGGTGCTGCTCGGGACTCGTGGTCTGGTGGCCGGGAGCATTCCCGCGGTGGGCGATCTGGCCCGATTGGGATCGAGTTCAGATCTCTTGAGCGGCTGGTGGAGCGATTTCCGGCCCATCGGCCTGGGGCAAGAGGGGTTCGCTCCTACCGGCCTGGGGGTTCTGACCCTGCTGAGCTGGCTGTTCTTGGGGGAGACCGATCTGCTGCGCACTGTGTTGATCGTTGGCATGGTTCCGCTGGGGGCACTGGGAGTGTGGCGGCTCATGCGCCCCTTCGATTCCCTGTGGATCCAAGGGGTGGCGCTGGCGGTGTACCTCGCCAACCCCGTGCCCTACAACGCGCTGGCCAATGGGGTGTGGAGTGCCCTGTTGCTATACGGCGCGGTGCCCTGGCTGATGCGAGCCGTCTTGGCTGGGTCAGGTCTTGCTCCCTACGGCGAATCGGGAGGCAGCCCCGGGCCAGGAGCGCGTCGACCGCTATTTCTGCGGGTGGCCCTTGCCGTCGGCCTGCTCTTCGGCTTGGCCGCAGCGATGGCCCCTGGGGCAGTGATTGTGATGGGCCTGATTCTGGCCGGGCTGGTTCTGGGGTCGATTATCGCCGGAACCGCAGAAGGCGTGGGCCGCATGGTGCTGGTGGTGGTGGCCGGTGCCGCGGTGGCCGCAGTGCTGAACCTTCCGTGGCTGGCCGACAGCCTGCCGTCGCTGCTCGGGGATCGGCCGGGGGGCAGCAGCGGAAACTCTTGGGCAGAGATACTGCGATTCGACACCGGACCATTCGGCGACAGCCGGCTCGGTTGGGCCCTCCCGGTGGCTGCCGTACTTCCCCTGGCCCTGGCCCAAGACTCCCGGCTGGCGTGGGCAGTGCGGGGGTGGACGCTCTATCTGGGCACCGCGGCGGTGGCACTGGTGGCGGAGCAAGACTGGTCTCCCGTGCCCCTGCCCCGACCGGAGGTGGTGCAGGTGCCCGGGGCCGTGGGCCTGTCCATCGCAGTGTCCATGGGTGTGGCCGCCTTCCTCGTGGATGTCCGCCGCCACCGCTTCGGTTGGCGGCAGATCGTTCCCTTTACCGCGGTGGCTGCACTCGTGGCGGGAATGCTGCCGTTGCTGGCCACGGTCTCCGGCGGCGATTGGAACGCGACCCGCGACGACTACACCGAGATTGCCCCGTTCGCCGGCGTCGAAGATGGGGATGCGGCCGAGCCCGGCCACCGGGTCTTGTGGCTCGGCCATCCCGATGTGCTGCCGTTGGGCAGTTGGCACCTAGATGGTCGACTCTCGTTTGCGGTTTCTGACAGTCGCGCCTTTCCCACCGTGGCCCAGCGTTGGGTTGGCCGAGTGGACGGCCAGACCCGCCGGGTAGGCAACGCGGTTCTGGGAGCGTCGGAGACGGGTACCAGCAGATTGGGGGCAGAGCTATCCCAGTGGGGGATCGGCACGATTCTGGTGGCAGAGCGCTTGGCGCCCGCTCCTTACGGCGAGCTGTCGCAGCCCGCCCCCGAATGGCTGTTTGAAATGCTCTCTGGTCAACTCGACTTGGTGCCCGGCGGGCTGACCGCGGGTATCGCCACCTACCACAACACGGCATTGGATCTGGATGCGGCTGGGGCCGGCCCCGCTTTGCCCTCCGACGACGGAACCTCGGCGGTGACCCGGCTGCTTCTGGCGGTGCAGATCGTGTTGTGGGTGGTCGGTTTGGTGGGGATTGCACGCCTCAGCATCGGTGAAGGGCGTCGTCGGCATAAGGAGGCCCGATGAGCGGCCGCGTCACGCGTTGGCCACTGGTGTTTGTGGCCCTGGCGACGGTGATCGGGCTGGCTGTTGCCGACGGTGGTGACGAGCGCGAATCGGCTTCAGCGCCCCCGGTGACCACCAGCGAGGCCCCGGGTCCGGATGCGGAGGGGGGCGTCTGGTACTGCGCGGAGGGAACCTCTCGTCCCGGCGAATTCGCCGATCATTCGGTGATCGTTGCCAATCCCACCGGCACGGCGGTGGCGGCTTCGGTCTCGGTGTTTCCGGTGACACCGGTTGGAAGGGTGTCGCCGTCGGCGCTTCCCGAAGAGGTGCTCCTGAACGTTCCCGCGAGGTCGCAGGCCTCCCTGCGGCTGGCTGAGGTAGTGGAGTCGCAGTACACCGCGGCGCTGGTGGAGATTGATTCTGGTTTGGCAGTGGTTGAGCAGCGGGTGCAGGGCCCCACGGGCTTCGACGTTGTTCCCTGCGCCACCCGATCATCGTCGGTCTGGCATTTTGCCGCCGGTTCGACTCGGCGAGACGCTCGGCTGATCTTCACCCTGTTCAACCCGTTCCCCGACCGGGCGGTGGTGAAATTCTCCTTCTTCACCGAGGAGGGAATCCGCGAGCCCCAGGCGCTGCGAGGGGTCTTGGTTCCGGCTCAGTCGCTGGTGGTGGTGAACGCCACCGATCTGGTGCCTCGGTTCTCATCGGTTTCCACCACGGTCGAGACCCTGGCCGGAAGGGTGGTGGCCGGAAGGCTTCAACTCTTCGACGGCACCGAGGGCCTGGAGGGTTTGACCGCAGGCCCAGGGGTCCCGGAGGCCCGGCCCCAATGGGTGTTCCCCACCGGCCCAGGCGATCCGGGCGTGGTCGAGCACATCGTGTTGTACAACCCAACTGGCCAGGTGGCGGCGGCCGACATCAGCATTCGGTCGGACGCCTCCGACCCCAGTGAGCTGCTGGCGCCGTTCGATGTGTCGGTGCCTCCCCAGCAGCAAGTGGCATTGGTATTCGGGGATGTCGGAACGTACCCGCTTCCCCCCGTCTCGTTCGCCTACGGCGCCGCAGGCTTGCCGGTGGAGGGGGCCGGGTTCTGGGTTGCCGTGCAGGTGTACAACGGGGTTCCCATCGTGGTTGAGCGGGTAGCTGCTGCTCCAGCGGCATCGCCTCCGGCGGGAGTGGCATCGACCGCCGGATCGTCGGCAGCCGCGTTGCGATATCTGGTAGCGGGGAACCGGGCCGAGGGCTCGGAGGTTTCGCTGGTGGTGGTGAACCCCTCGCCCGACTCCATCGCCCAAGTCACCGTGTCCAAGATCGCCGACGGCCGAATTGCTCCGATTGCCCAGCTCAATCCCCGGGAGGTGGCGCCGCACAGCCGATTGGTGGTGCCTGTAGACCGATTGGTCGAAGGCGACAGCTACGCCTTGTTGGTTGAGGCCAGCCAGCCGGTGGTTGTGTCCCGAACGCTGGCAGCCCAGGGCGGGACCGGGTTGACCTCCGGGCTCTCGATCCCCTTCGATTCCCTGCCACTCGATCCTTCTGCGTTTTAGCAGCCTCCGTCTGCCTGTCTACGATCCCCATCTGTGGACACCTCTGCCGAAGCCCTCCCCACCATTCGAGACTCGGTGCTGAGCCGGGCCGATGACGACAGCCTGGCCATGCTGTTTGAGGACGAGCAGCACACTTACCGGGAGTTCACCGCCGGGTGTGTGGCCCGAGCCCACTTGCTGTTGGACCGTCGGGGAGCGGGGCCGTTCCATGTGGGTGCGCTGTTGGACAACGGGCCGGAGTATTCCATGCTGCTGGGCGGGGCAGCGGTGGTCGGAGCAGCGGTGGTGGGCATCAACCCCACCCGGCAGGGTGCGGAGTTGGCCCGCGACATCACCCATGCCGACTGCGGAATGATCATTACCGAGAGCCGACACTGCGGGCTGCTGGACGGGTTGGATCTCGGTGCGGCCAACGGCCGGGTGCTGGACGTGGACTCACCGGAATGGGATGCGGCGCTGGCCCCCTATGCCGGTGCCGAGCCGCCGGATGCCGATATCGAGCCGCTGGCCCCCTACCTGCTGCTGTTCACGTCGGGCACCACCGGCGACCCCAAAGCGGCCATCTGCTCGCAAGCCCGGCTGGCCCGGATCGGCGAGGTCATCACCGAGATGCGCAAGCTGACGTCTGATGACGTGTTCTACCAGGCCATGCCCATGTTCCACTCCAATGCGCTGATGGCCGGCTGGGTGCCGTGTCTGACTGCGGGCGGCGTTGCCGCGTTCCGGCGTCGATTCTCGGCCTCGGGTTTCCTGCCTGATGTGCGCCGCTTCGGCGTCACCTACTTCAACTACGTGGGCAAGCCCCTGACCTACATCTTGGCCACCCCCGAGCAGCCCGACGACGCCGACAACACCCTGCGGATTGTGTTCGGCAATGAGGGCGCGGTGCACGACTTGGAGCGGTTCTCCCGCCGATTCGGGGTGCCGGTGGAGGACTCCTACGGCTCCACTGAGGGGGGTGTGGCGGTGAGCCGCACGCCGGATACGCCTCCCAATGCCCTGGGGCGGGCCGATGAGAACGTGAAGATCCTCGATCCCGACACCGGGGAGGAGGCGCCGTTAGCTGTTTTCGACGACACCGGCAAGCTGCTCAATCCCGATGAGGCCATCGGCGAACTGGTGTCGATGGTGTCGGCATCCACCTTCGAGGGCTACTGGAACAACCCGGAGGCCGATGACGAGCGCACCCACGACGGCATCTACTGGTCGGGCGATCTGGCCTATCGGGACGCCGAGGGATACGTGTACTTCGCGGGGCGGAATTTCGATTGGCTGCGGGTGGACGGTGAGAACTTTGCCGCCGCCCCGGTGGAGCGCATCCTGGTGCGCCACCCCGACATCGACCTGGCCGCGGTGTTTGCCGTGCCCAGTCCGTCGGTGGGCGACGACGTGATGGCCGCGGTGGTGCGCCGGCCGGGAGCGGGCTTCGATCCTGATGGGTTTGCGGAGTTCCTGGCCGGTCAAGACGATCTGGGCACCAAGTGGGCGCCTCGCTATGTGCGCTGGGCTGACACCCTGCCTCAGACTGAGACCAACAAGATCCTTAAGCGCACGCTGCGCCGTGAGGGCTGGGAATCGGACGACGAGACTTGGGTGTTGGACGGCAACCGCTACCGCCGACTGGCGCCGGGAGATGCTGACGCCATCAGGGCTGAGTTCGAAGCCCGGGGCCGGCTGTCGGTTCTGGACGTCTAGGCCTGGGTGGCTAGCTAGCCGAGGGCGCCTAGCCCAGAGCGACTGCGGCGATGGCTTTCACAGTGGCCGCCATGTGGGCCCGCTGGTCGGCGTCAATGGCCTCGTAGACCTCGTTCATCCGGGCTGTGGTGATCTCCTCAGCCTGCTGGTGTACTGGCTTGAGGGGCTCGGGGTCGGGGAACGGCCCGGCCCAGCCGAACATCTGGGCCTGCTCGGGGCCGAGTTGGGCGACCACGGCCTCGACCGGGGTCATGCCCACCGCGCTCAGCCCATGTATGTGGAATCCGAAGCG
The DNA here is from genome assembly GCA_022827725.1 of Acidimicrobiia bacterium. GTDB lineage: Bacteria > Actinomycetota > Acidimicrobiia > Acidimicrobiales > Bin134 > Poriferisocius. Next base: position 31,839 of record JAJEIJ010000031.1, on the reverse strand, counting down.
CAGCTCGCGCAAAATCTTCAGTGCGAGGCCGGTAGCCGCGGCTGGATCATCGGGCACGGGCATGGCCCGCCATCCGGCATACAGCGGCTGACTCATCGGATTGGTGGCATCGAACACCGCGCGGGCGGCGGCGGCGAAGTCGGCCAATCCGTCGAGATGGCCGAACGTCTCAGCGGCCCACCGGCCCAAGCCCTTGGCAAAAGCCGCCGCCGCATCCGTAGGCGCCCCCTGCTCCTTGGTCTGGGTCCAGCCCATCTCGATAAAGGACGGGCTGAACAGGGCGAACGCCGACACCACCACGTCGGTAGCCACATCACCCAAGACCCCGCCTCGGCCTCCCACATAGCCGGACAACCCGGAAAAGCCGGCTTCCGCCAGAGCCGCGTTTGTGGTCTCGCTGAAGTAGTACTTGCTACCGAGCATGGCGATAGGGAGCGCAGTGGCAGCCGCCACTTCCTCTGGTGTCATTGCTTGGGCCTTTCTTGAAACCGGCGCGGCAAGCGCCTGACGAAGTGGATGAAGAATAGTCAGACCAGGCCGTCGGATTTGGCTTGGGCGAGGCGGTTGGCATCCCAACCGAGTAGTTCGGCGTAGACCTCGGCGTTGTGGGCGCCTATCGGGGGACCGGGGTGGTTGATGGTGCCAGGGGTCTCGCTGAGGATGGGGGCGGGGGTGGTCATGGGTACCGATCCCAGCACTTCGTGGGGTACCAGGGTGACGCTGTTTCGGGCCTGCACTTGGGCGTCGGCCAGCAGGCCGGGCAGGTCGTGGACCGGGGCCACCGGAATGCGGGCCTCGACGAAGATGGCAATGGCTTCTTCCAGCGGGCGTTGGGCGATCCAGTTGGCCACCAGGGTGTCGAGCTCGTCGTTGTGGGCCAGGCGGTCGGCCATTCGGGCGAACTTGGCCTGGTCTTCGGGGCCGTCACGCCCGGTCAGAGTGAGGATGCGTTCCACTTGGCGGTCGGTGGTGCCCGACAGGCACAGGTAGCGATCATCGGCGGTGCGGTAGATGTTGCGGGGGACCCCGGTTTCCAAGCGTGATCCGAACCGGGCCGGGGGTGGGTCGTCGCCATCGGGGTTCCAGGCGGCCAGGGTGCTGCCCATCAGGGTCAGGATGGGCTCGTACATGGACACGTCCACGTGCTGGCCGCCGAGGTCGTTCACATCCCGGCCGTAGCAGGCCACCAGCGCGCCGATGAGGCCGAAGATCCCGGTGAGGGTGTCGCCCAGCGGGATGGAGGTGAGCATGGGCGGGCCGTCGGCCTCTCCGGTCATGTGGGTGAGGCCGGCGAAGGCCTCGGCCATGGTGCCCGCACCGGGCCGGTCGGCCAACGGGCCAGTGTGCCCGTAGGGGCTGACCGACACCATGACCAGCCCGGGGTTGATGGCCCGCAGCTGCTCCCACGTGCAGTCCCATCGCTCGAGCATGGCGGGGGAGTAGTTGTGGACCAGAACGTTGACCTCGGCCACCAATTGGCGGAGGATGTCGCGGCCCTCAGGCTGGTTCAAGTCGCAGGTGATGACCCGCTTGTTGCGCGACACCATGGCCCACACCAGCGACTCGCCGCTTCGGCTGGCCCCGATGCGGCGCAGGGCCTCGCCCGACGGGGGTTCGATCTTGATGACATCGGCGCCGAAGTCGCCCAAGAAGGTGGCCACTTGGGGGGCGGCCAGAAACGACGAGATGTCCAGCACCCGAAGGCCGGCCAGCGCGCCTGCGGATTTGGTCATTGGCTGCCCAAGGCAAAGGGGAGGTCGGTGGTGAGGAGTTGCATAGACGTCACCTCGTTGACCAGCGGCTCGCCGGCCAGCAGGCGGCGGAGGTTGTCGCAGAACAACTCCGCGCCGCGATCCCAGCGCCCGATGCCCCCGCCGGAGGAATGGGGAGTGAGCACCACCTTGGGATGGGACCAATAGGGATGGCCGGGTTCCAGAGGCTCGGTGTTGAACACATCCAGGATGACGGCCCCCAGGCGGTCGCCGTCCAAGGCCCGCAGCAGGGCTTCGTCGTCCACCAGCTTGCCTCGGGCGATGTTCACCAGCACCGATCCCGGCTTCATGGCTGAGAGGAAGTCGTCGTCTACGAGGTTCTCGGTTTCAGGGGTGGCGGGGGCGGCTAGCACCACCACGTCGGCTTCGGGCAGGGCGGGGAGCAACTCGACCGGTGAGATCATGGCGTCCACCGGTTCGTCGCCCGTGGGGTGACGGCGTACACCGGTCACGTGAGCCTCGAACGCCTGAGCTCGGCGGGCGGTCTCTGCGCCGATGGCCCCGAGGCCGATGATCAGCCAGCGGGATCGCCATACCTCCCTGAAATTGTGATGCTCCCAGCGGCTCTTGGCCTGGGCGGCCCGCCAGCGCTCGGCGTCTTGGAACACATCGAGTACAGCCCGCAGCACGAATTCGGCGATGGGGATAGCGGTGAGGTGGGCATTGCACACGCGGGCCCCTCGGTTCATCAACCGCTGGTACTCCTCGAGGTCCACCCCGGCGGCTGCCGACTGGAGCCAGCGGAATTCGGGCGCGGCCTCCACGATCTCGAAGAACCGTTCGATAAGCCCGCCGAAGAACACGTCGCTCGACAGCCACCCCACCTCGGGGTGGGCATCGGAGGGTCCGTGGAGCTCTCCGTCGTCGGCCAGACGCAACCACTGGAGACCGTGGCCCTCGTTGTCGAGAGTGTCAAAGTAGGTCCGGTGCTGCCCGTAGGCCTTCTCGGTCACCAGCGCGAACACCTCGTGGATGTTATGGCACCGATGGGCTAGCTAGAAGACAGTGAAGAAAAACAGTCTATATCAGTAATTTTCAATCAACATTGACACAGACAAGCCCTACTGGAATACTCCGAGCAGGGCTCGCCTCCGGCTAAGGCGAGCCTTAGGGCGGGGAGGTCCACTCTCCCCGCCCGTCAGGGCTAGTTCCGAAAGCTAGCCCGACACCTTGCGGTGGGCAAGCGAATTATCTGAACTTTCAGACTGCTTCGGTTTCTAAGGGGATCTCGGGTAGCTGGGGAAACAGATGCTGCGGTTTCCCTGGTTTCTGCGTTGTGAGAGCACCCCTGTAGCCTGAGTGGAGTTGTGGAATCTGCTGTCCGGCTCCGGGCCGCTGTGACGTTATTGGGGCGGTTTCCCGCCTTGGCCGGAGTTGATCTAGACATCACGCCGGGGGAGATCGTCCTGCTCAAGGGACCGAACGGAGCTGGCAAGACCACCCTGCTGCGATTGTGCGCCGGGCTGTGCTCGCTGTCCTCGGGCGAGGGGTGGGTGTTGGGCCACGATCTGGCTAGCGAGCGGCGTATGGTGCGCCGGCGGGTGGCCCTGTTGGGTCATCGCACTGGGCTGTACGACGACCTCACGGTTACCGAGAACGTGTCGTTCTGGGCTCGGGCCGCGGGGGCCGACTCCACCGACGTGGACGAGGCGTTGGAGCGCCTCTCGCTCACTGGACGGCTGGCCGACACCCGCGTGGGCCGGCTTTCGGCCGGGCAACGCCGACGGGCATCCATCGCCTCTCTGGTAGTGCGCCGACCCGAGCTGTGGCTGCTGGACGAGCCCCACGCCGGCTTGGACCAGCAGTCGCGGGACACCGTGGACACGCTGGTGCGCGGCGCGGCCACGGCCGGGGCCACGGTGGTGTTGGCCACCCACGAGTTGGAGCGCATCGCGGTGCTCGAGCCCCGGGTGGTGAGCGTGGTGGGCGGAGTTGTACGAGCCGAGGACAACCGGGCTGATTCACAAGGCCCAAGTGCCCGATCAGACAGTGCCCGATCGGACGCGGAGGACGACCGCCGTGTTTCGTGACGCGTGGCTGATTGCAGGCAAGGACCTGCGGATCGAGATGCGCTCTCGGGTGGGGCTCAACCAGATTGTGCCGTTTGCGGTGACGGTGCTGGTGCTGTTCGCCTTCGCATTGGACACCGACCAGGAGGCCCTGCGCACCTATGCCCCCGGGCTGTTCTGGGTAACAGTGTTGTTGGCCGCGCTGTTGGCCATCGGCCGCTCGTTTGCGGTGGATTTGGCCGACGGGGCCGCCGACCGGCTGCTGTTGTCGGGAATCGACCCCATCGCGGTGTTCGGGGGCAAGGCAGCGGCCATCGCCGTGCAGTTGGTGGTGCTGGAGGTGCTCTTGGGGGCGGGCGTGGTGCTGCTGTTCGACGTGACCGTGTACCGGTACGGCCTGCTGGTGTGCGCCGGGCTGGCCGCGGCCGCCGGAGTGGCCACCGCGGGTACGCTGTACGGGGCGCTGGTGGCCGGACTGGGAGTGCGGGAGACCCTTTTGCCAGTGCTGTTGCTGCCGGTGGTGGCCCCGGTGCTCATCGGCGCCACTCGGGCGTTTCAAGACGCATTCGGGGTGGCCGGTGCCGAAGGTTGGGCCTGGTTGGGCCTTTTGGCCGGTTTCGCCGCAATCTATGGGGTGTTCGGAGCCTTGAGCTACGGGGCTCTTTTGGAGGAAGCGTGACCACGGCAGCCACCGAGTCGACGGGGACCGGCGACGGCATCTCGGCGACCACGTCGTCGAGAGCCACCAAAGTGCTGGGCTGGCTGACGCTGGCCGGTTTTGCGGTGCTGGTGGCGCTGGCCTTCGCCTGGGTGCCCGAGGACACCCGCATCACCGAGCAGGGCGACGTGGTGGGCCAGTTCGACGCGGTGCGCTTGATGTTCGTGCACGTCCCGTCGGCCATCTTGGCCTACACCGGGTTCGGGCTGACCTTTTTGGCCAGCCTGGCCTATCTGCGCTGGCGCACCGACTGGTGGGACATGATGGCCCACGCCTCGGCCGAGATCGGCGTGTTGTTCGGGGTCCTGACCCTGGTTACCGGCTCCATCTGGGGCCGACCCACCTGGCAGACCTGGTGGGAGTGGGGCGACGTTCGGCTGGTGACCACCTTGGTGATGGTGCTGGTGTTCATCGGCTATCTGGCGGTGCGCCGCATTCCCGCCGACGTTGCCGTGAAGGCCCGTCGCTCGGCGGTGATCGCCCTGGTGGGGGCGGTGAACATAGTGATTGTGAATCGTTCGGTGGACTGGTGGGAGAACCGCACCCTGCACCAGCAGTCCACCCTCATCGCCCGCAAGATCCGCGACGAGACCCTTTTCACCCTGTCGTTTTCGTTCGCGGTGGGCATGGTGCTGTTTGCCTGGCTGCTGCTGCACCGCTTCCGCACGGCCTACCTTCAGAGCCAGATCGAAGAGCTAGAGGTGGATGAGGCTCTCGCGGAGCGCCGGGCCGAAGCCGGGATCTCCGAACCTCCGGGGGGTCGGCCATGACGCACGTGGGCTATCTCATCGCCGGTTGGGGAATCTCGGTGGCCGCGGTGGTGGCGTACGCCGGATGGGTGCTGGTGCGAGGTAGGTCGCTGAGCCGGCGGGTGCCCGAGAACCGCCGCCGGTGGATGATGCCCGATGACTGACGCACCCACCGAGGACACAGTCGATCCTGGCGAGGCAATGGACCTCAGCCCCCGCCCCGCCCGTCCTCCCCGACGGGGCATCCGTCGATGGGCACCGGTTTTGGTGGTGGCCATCGTGGCGGTGGTGATCGGTCTCGTCCTATGGCGGGTGCTGGCCGACGCCACCTTGGTGTTCCGCGAGGTGGACGATGCGGTGGAGCGCAGGGAGGAACTGGGCGACGACCGGTTCCGGATGATCGGCTCGCCGGTGAGCGGTTCGGTGCAAGAAGTGAGCCTGGAGGACGGCCGCCCGGCCGTGGCCTTCTCGGTGACCCTTGACGGGGTGGTGGCCGATGTGGTCCACACCGGGGCGACGTCCGACCAATTCCAGCCCGAGGTGCCGGTGGTGATAGACGGCCATTGGGTACGAAGCAGCGCCTATGCCGGAGCGGCCGACGACGGCTGGTACTTCGCCAGCGATCGGATGCTGGTCAAGCACGACAACGACTACCGGGTGGAGAACCAAGACCGCATCGACGACGCCGAAGAGCGCGGGCAAGCCGAAGAGCGCGGGCAATAGGAATGACTCGCGGCCGCTCCCTCCCGAAGGGTGAGCTGAGGCGGTGAACATAACCCTCGGGGCTTTGGGCATCACGGTGGCGATGGTTTCTGCCGGCATCGGGCTGATCATGGTGGCCGCTCGCCAACTCCATCGGGTGCAGCTCTGGGCCTGGCTGGTGCTGGGTGGGGCCGCGCTGTCGGTGTTCGCCATGGAGCGGGCCCTCATCACGCGGGACTTCTCGGTGTCGTATGTGGCCGAGAACGGCAGCCACGCCACCCCCGCGCTGTTCAACGTGGCCACCTTGTGGGCCGCGTTGGAGGGCTCCATCCTGCTGTGGGCCCTCATCCTGGCCGGCTACCTGGTGCTGGTGGCGGTGAAGTTCCGCCACCGCTTGGACGATCCGCTGGTGGGGTGGGCCATGGCGGTGCTGTTCATCGTGTGCCTGTTCTTCTTCGTGCTGATGTTCAACTGGCCCAACCTCGACCTGGCCCAGCCCTTCCGGAAGGTGGACGTGCCGCCGGGCTACAACGGCCCCGGCCCCAATCCGCTGTTGCAGAACCACTGGCTGATGGCCGTGCATCCCCCGATGCTCTACCTGGGCTATGTGGGGTTCACCGTGCCCTTCGCCTTCGCGGTGGCCGCGCTGGCCACCGGGAGGCTGGGGGAGGGGTGGCTGGTGGAGACCCGGCGCTGGACCCTGTTCGCGTGGGCCTTCCTCACCGCGGGGATCATCCTGGGGGCGTGGTGGTCGTGGGACGTTCTGGGCTGGGGCGGCTATTGGGGCTGGGACCCGGTGGAGAACGCCTCGCTGCTGCCGTGGCTCACCGGCACCGCGTATCTGCACTCGGTGATGGTGCAGGAGCGCCGGGGGATGCTGCGGGTGTGGAACCTGTCGCTGGTGTGCGCCACGTTCGCCTTGACCATCTTGGGCACGTTCTTGACCCGCTCGGGGCTGGTGGACTCGGTCCATGCCTTCTCAGCCGATGCGGTGGGCCCGGCGCTGCTGGTGTTCTTCGCCATTGTGGTGGTGGCCACCGTGGGTCTCATTGCCTGGCGGGGCGACCGGCTGCGCTCGCCGGGGCAGATCGACTCAGCGATGTCGCGGGAGGCCTCGTTTTTGGCCAACAACCTGCTGTTCGGGGTGTTCGCCTTCGTGGTGCTGCTGGGAACGGTGTTCCCGCTGATCGTGGAGGCGCTCAACGGCGACCGGATCAGCGTGGGCACCCCGTTCTTCGACCGGATGACCATGCCGGTCGGGTTGCTGCTGCTGTTCTTGATGGCGGTGGCCCCGGTGCTGCCGTGGCGCAAAACCACCGCTGAGAGGCTGTCGGAGCGGCTGATGTGGCCGGGATGGGCGGCAGTGGCCGGGCTGCTGGTGGCCCTGCTGGTGGGAGCTCGGGGACTGGCCCCGCTGCTGGCGTTCGGGCTGGCCGGCTTCGCGGGGGGTGCAGCGGTGCGCCAGTTGGCATTGGCCACCCGACGGCAGGGCTGGCGAGGCCTGGTGGGGCGAGCCAACGGCGGAATGGTGGTGCACATCGGCGTGGTGGTGGTGGCGGTGGCGCTGGCTGCCAGCAACAGCTATCTGCACCAAAGCGAGCTGACCGTCGAGCCAGGGCAGACGGCCTACGTCAGCGGCCATGAGATCGTGTATGTGGGCACCCAGGAGAAGGTGTTCGACAACAAGACCAAAGTCGAGGCGGTGGTGCTGGTGGACGGCTCGGTGGTGCGCCCGGGGGTGAGCCGCTTTGCCAACGGGGGAGTGGTGCGCACACCGGGCACCAAGTCGTCGCCGGTGCGGGACATCCAGGTGGCGGTGCTGGACCTGCCCGACGGCCCCGATGGTCCCGCCGGGTTGCGGGTGACCGTCCAACCGCTGACTCTGTGGCTGTGGATCGGCGGCGCGATCATGCTGCTGGGAGCGGCGTTCTCGGCCTTCCCCGGCCGCCGCCGCTCGCCCACCCAGCCGGTGTCGGCGCCGGTTCCGGGAGTTCCCCTTCGAGAACGCGAGGCGCCGGTTCCGGGAGTTCCCCTTAAAGACCGCGAGGTCCCGGTTGCCTGAGCCGTCGCCGCCCGCCGACCAACCGGTCGATTCCGATCAGCCCGATCAGCCGCCGCGGCTGCGAACGGTTCGTTGGGTAGTGCTGGCCGTCGGCGTTCTGGTTGTGGCCTTGGTTGTGGTGTTCGCGGTGTCGGAGCGCGACCGGAGGGGGCCGCCAGTGCCCGACTTCGCCCCCGAGTTCGCCGGTGAGACCCTCGACGGGGGCAGCTTCGACATGGCCGCGCAGCGAGGCCGGTGGGTGGTGGTCAACTTCTTCTCCACCTGGTGCGTGCAATGCGTGGTGGAGCATCCCGAGCTGGTGGCCTTCCAAGACCGCTATCGCGGCGACCCCGATATTCGGCTAGTGAGCGTGGTCTTCCAAGACGAGGTGGACGTGATCGCCCGGTTCTTCGCCGAGAGGGGCGGCGATTGGCCGGTGGTGACCACCAACACGGGTCGGATCGCCATCGATTTCGGAGTGACCGCGGTGCCGGAGACCTATTTGGTGGACCCCCTCGGCCGGGTGGTGACCAAGTTCACCGGCGGCGTAACGCTGGCCGGGCTTGAAGCCCAGCTTGTGCGGGCAGGGGTGCCGCTGTGATGTCGCGCCGGCGAAAGGTGATCTTGTCGTGGCTCCTGGTGGGGGTGGCGGTGGCCACCATGCTGGCGTTCGGGGTGGTGGACGGCCGCGACGACCGCACCAATGCCGAGAGGGCCCACGACATCGGGGCCACCATCGCCTGTCCCCAGTGCGTTGGGCAGTCGGTGGTGGAGTCGGATGTGGCCATCGCCCGGGAGATCCGAGCGGAGATCGGGCGGCTGGTGGTGGCCGGACACAGCGACGACGACATCCGGGCCCGGTTCGCGGAGCGCTATGGGGACTGGGTGATTTTGACGCCGTCAACTTCGGGGGTGAGCGGTCTGGTCTGGGTTATCCCAGTGGTGGGGTTGGTGGTTGGTTCCGGACTGCTGGCCGTGACCCTGACCCGGTGGCGGCGGGCGAGCGCTTCAGATGAGGCAGTCTCGGATGAGGATCGTGCACTGGTCGAATCGGCCCGCGCCGGAATGAGAGAGCGGCCCGATGGATGAGGAGCGCGAGTTCTGGCTGGAGTCGCTTGACGACCTCGACGATGAACTGGCGGCGGGTGACTTGGAACCGGAGGATCATCAGGTTCTAAGCCGGAGCTATACCCGCAAGGCGGCTGAAGCGCTTCGAGGCGATGAGGGGCCATCCGATGCATCAGATGGCAAGGGGCGGGGGAAGCTATTCGCAGTGGTGGCGGGGTTGGTGGTGGTGGGTGTTGTGGCCGGGGTGTTCTTGGCTCGGGCGGTGGGGTCGCGTCATTCAGGGGACACCATCACCGGGAACGACGCGGTGACGAGCGTGCCCGGGCTATTGAGGAACGCCGAGGAGTCGGCCGCAGCCGGAGACTTGGCCGAGGCCATTGCCATCTACGACCGCGTACTGGAGCGGTCGCCTTCGAACCCAACGGCGCTGGCCTACAAGGGGTGGTTCCTAGCGTTGGAGGGTCGAGAGGCCGAGGCCGCCGATGTCCTCGCCGATGCGGTGGTTGCCGCGCCCGACTATCCCGATGCTCGGGCGTTTCGAGCCATTGTGCTGTATCGCACCGGCGACTGCTTCGGCGCGGCACAGGAGCTGACTGCCTTTGATGCAGCTGATCCTCCCGAGTTCATCTCCCAGCTGGTGGAAACTCAGGGTCTCCGCACCAACATCGCGCTCTGCCAAATTGTGTTGCAGGACCAGGAGCAATTCCGGACCCTGGCCGATCTCGGGCTGGCCGCCGACGATGCGGTGGCCGCGGCTCTCGCCCTGTGGGATCCGACCACTCCCAACCAAGGCGACCCGGCACTGGCGCTGCGGGTGTACGAGGCAGTCCTAGCCGACCACCCCGACCACCCCGGAGCCCTGACCTACAGCGGGGTAATGCTCACCCAAACCGGCCTCGACGACCAGATCGCCGAAGGCGCCCGCCGCCTCAACCAAGCGGTTGAAGCCGCCCCCAACAACCCCGAGGCCCGCCTCTGGCGAGCCTGGCTGGCCATCGGCCTCGGCCAAACCGACCAGGCCACCGCCGACCTCAACCACCTCGACACCCTCAACCCCACCCCGGAGATCGCCCGCCTGTCCGCCGACCTGCGCGCCCGATTGGGCTGAAGCGCAACCAACCCTCAGTTGTGGCTGGGGTGGGTGGGGTAGTGGGTGAACCAGGAGATGGGGGAGGGTTGGCGGGCGAGGACGGCGGGCCAGAGGTCGCCGGGTTCTTCGGTGAGGGGGTCGGTGGGGTCGGCGTCAACCACGAACCAGGCGCCAGATTCGATTTCGTCCTCGAGCTGGCCGGGCGACCAACCGGCGTAGCCGGCGAACAGGCGGATGGCGTCTATTGCGCCGACCACTTCGTCGACGTCGGCTTCCAAGTCGAGGGTGCCTACTAAGCCGAGCACGGGGGTCCACCACCCTTGGTGGGGGTCATGTCGTACTCGGGCCAGGGCCACCACTGATTCGTTGGACACCGGACCACCGATGAACATCGTGGGCGGCGGGGCTAGGTGCGGGGCCCATTGGGGCAAGGCATCGCTGACCAGGAGGCCCGATGGGCGGTTCAGCACCACGCCGGCGGCACCCTCCTCCTCTTGGGCCAGCATCAGCACCACGGTTCGCTCGAAGTTCCCGTCGCCGATGAGCGGGGTGGCCACCAACAGCTTGCCAGTGGTATCAGCCCCATTTGCCATAGCTACAACGATTCCACCACGTAGTCGATACAGCCGCACAGAGCGGCAATATCCGATGGGGGGATGGCGGGGAAGAGGGCCACCCGGAGCTGGTTTCGGCCCAGCGCTCGGTACGACTCAACGTCGACCACGCCGTTGGTTCTCAGCACGGCGGCTACCTCGTCGGCCGAGACTCCGTTGAAGTCGATGGTGGCCACCACGTGGCTGCGGATAGCAGTGTCAGACACGAACGGGGTGGTGAAGCTGCGACTCTCGGCCCAGGTGTAGATGATGTCGGCCGACTGGTCGCAGCGGGTGGCGGCCCAGTCCAGCCCACCGTTCTCGTTGATCCACTCCACCTGGTGTACGGCCAAGAAAATTGTGGCCAGCGCCGGGGTGTTGTAGGTCTCGTCTTTGCGGGAGCTGCCAAGGGCGATGCCCAAGTCCAGAAACGGCGGGATCCAGCGGTCGGAGGCAGCGATCCGTTCGATGCGCTCCACTGCGGCGGGCGAGCAGCAGGCCAGCCACAGTCCGCCGTCGGCGGCCAGGCACTTCTGGGGGGCGAAGTAATACACGTCGGTCTCGACGGGGTCGAAGCGCAACCCTCCGGCCCCTGAAGTGGCGTCCACCAGCACCAGGCCGTCGGCGGCCGGGCGACGCAGTTCCATCGACACCCCGGTGGATGTCTCGTTGTGAGTCAGGGCGTAGGCGTCGACATCGGGATTGGCCACCGCATCGGGATGGGTGCCGGGTTCCGAGCTGATGATCTCGGGCGCGTCCAGGTGGGGCGCGTTGGCCACTCCGGCCGCGAACTTGGCCGAGAACGCCCCGAAGCTCAGATGCTGGCTGCGGGCTTCGATCAGACCGAAGACCGCCGCGTCCCAAAACCCGGTGGTACCTCCGTTGCCCAGCACCACCTCGTAGCCGTCGGGCAGGGAGAACAGCTCGGCCACCCCGGCCCGGAGCCGGTGGACCACGTCTTTCACAGTGGACTTGCGATGGCTGGTGCCCAAAAAGTCGTCGGCCACCGCGGCCAAAGCGGCGGCGGCGTCTGGCCTCACCCGGGACGGCCCGCTGCCGAAGCGGCCGTCTTCGGGCAAAAGGTCGGAGGGGATGGGGATTTTCGCGGTTTGGGCAACGCTGCTCACGACATCCAACGTTACCCAGCATGAGCCCGCTTTCGGCGTTGCTTGAGCCTCTGAGAATTCAGCATCAATTTCCCATTGGCGGTGTGAAAAGCTGCGCTCATGGCTCGCATATCCCAGCGCATCTCCGCGATTGCCCCCTCGGCCACCCTGGCGGTGGACGCCAAGGCCAAGGCACTGAAGGCCCAGGGGGCGCCGGTGATCAGCTTTGGGGCCGGTGAGCCCGACTTTCCCACCCCCGCCGCCATCTTGGACGCGGCCCGAGCCGCGGTGGACGACCCCAAGAACCACCGCTACTCCCCAGCCGGTGGCCTGCCCGAGCTGAGGGAGGCCATCGCGGCCAAGACCATGCGCGACTCGGGCTACGAAGTAGAGCCATCGCAGGTGGTGGTGACCAACGGCGGCAAGCACGCGGTGTACAACGGCTTCGCCGTGCTTTTGGACCCCGGCGACGAGGTGCTGCTGCCCGCCCCGTATTGGACCACGTATCCCGAGGCCATCGCCCTGGCCGGCGGGGTGAGCGTGGAGGTGCCCACCACGGCTGACGACGGGTTCATGGTGACCGTGGACCAGCTTGAGGCGGCCCGCACCGAGCGCACCAAGGCGCTGGTGTTCGTGTCGCCGTCCAACCCCACCGGGGCGGTGTACCCCCGCGACCGGGTGGAGGCCATCGGCCGGTGGGCTGCGGAAAACGACGTGTGGGTGATCACCGACGAGATCTACGAGCACCTGACCTACGACGACAACGAGTTCTGCTCCATGCCGGTGGTGGTGCCTGAGTTGGCCGACCGATGCCTAGTGCTCAACGGCGTGGCCAAGACCTATGCCATGACCGGTTGGCGGGTGGGCTGGCTGATCGGCCCTCCCGATGCCGCCTCCGCCGCGGTGAGCCTCCAATCGCACCAGACCTCGAATGTGTCCAATGTGGCGCAGCGGGCCGCGCTGGCCGCAGTAAGCGGACCATTGGATGCGGTGGTCGAGATGCGGTTGGCGTTCAATCGCCGCCGGGTCGCCATGCACCGGCTGCTGAACGGGATCGAAGGGGTGACCTGTCTTGAACCCCAGGGGGCGTTCTACGCCTTCCCGTCGTTCGAGGGAGTGCTGGGGCGTCCGGGGTTGCCTGACAACACCGCCGACTTGGCCGGATGGATCCTGGACGAGGCCCAAGTGGCCATCGTGCCCGGCGAAGCCTTCGCCGGCCCCGGCTATGCCCGGCTGTCGTTTGCCCTAGGCGACGACGACCTGGGCGAGGGCATCGGCCGCATCGCCGATCTGCTGGGTGGGTGACCTGTCGCCGTGACCGGTACGAGTGAGGTAACCGACTAGTGGGCAAACCGAGAACCCTCGCCTACGGAAGCTGGCCGTCGCCCATCTCCGCCCAGTCGATGGTGGCTGGCGCCGCCTTGCCGGTCAGTTTGTGGCACCAGCGGGGTCGGATGTGGTGGACCGAGTCGCGGCCGGCGGAATCGGGTCGCAACGCGCTGGTATGCGACGGCCGCGATCTGTGGGGCTCGGCATCGGTGCGGACCCGGGTACACAGCTACGGCGGGGGCGCTTGGTGGCCCGACGGCGCCGACGGCGTGTATGCCTGCGACGATACCGACGGCCGCCTGTGGCATGTGCCGGCTGAGGGAGAGCCCCGGCCGGTGTCGCCCGAACAGGCCTTCTCTCACGCCTTGCGCTATGCCGACGGACGGCCCCACGGGGATGGCACCGTATGCGTCCGAGAAAACCATCTGGTTGCTCGCGAGCGCGGCGGTGAGGAGGCCAATCAGATAGTCAGGCTAAGCGGAGATGGCTCTGTCGAATCTGAAGTGGTGGCCACCGGGGCCGACTTCTACGGCTGGCCCCGCCCCAGTCCCGACGGGAGCCGGCTGGCCTGGGTCCAGTGGAACCACCCCAACATGCCCTGGGACCAAACCGAGCTGTGGGTGGACGGCCGGTGCGCGGTGTCGGGCATGGGCTCGGTGGTGGAGCCCCAATGGGGACCCGACGGCCGCCTCTACGTGGTGAGCGACCACAACGGCTGGTGGAACCTCTATCGCGTGGAAGGCACCGATCTGATCGCGGTCTTCGAGCTCGACGCCGAAATGCACCGCCCGGCTTGGGTGTTCGACGACCCCAGCTACGCGGTGTGTGACGACAGCACGGTGGTTGTCGCGTGTATGCGGGGGTCGCTGGCCGAGCTGTGGGCCGTGCCTCCCGATGGTTCCGTGCCTGTTTTGGTTGATCTGCCCTGGACGTCGTATGCCAGTGTCCGCCCCGCCGGACCCCATGCCGTCTGCGCCATTGCCGCCTCACCCGCTCAGGAACCCACCGCGGTGCGCATCGACGTCGCCGACGGCACCCACGAGGTCATCCGCCCCCCAGCCCGGTCCGCCGTCGATCCGGCCTATCTGTCCTCCCCACGCCCGATCACCTTTCCCACCACTGACAACGCTGAGGCCCACGGGCTGTTCTATCCGCCAACCAATCCCACCGCTCAAGCCCCGGCCGGCGAGAAGCCGCCGCTTCTGGTGCTGGGCCACGGCGGCCCCACCGGCGCGGCCCGCAGCCAGCTTCAGCTCGGCATCCAGTACTGGACCAGCCGGGGGATCGCGGTAGTGGACGTGAACTACCGGGGCAGCACCGGCTATGGCACCGCCTACCGGGAGGCGCTCCAAGGCCAATGGGGCATCAACGACGTGGACGACTGCGTGGCCGCGGCTCGCCACTTGGTGCGCACCGGCGAAGTGGACGGCGACCAGCTCATAATCCGAGGCTCCAGCGCGGGCGGCTACACCACGCTGTGCGCGCTGGCCTTCCACAAGGTGTTCGCCGCCGGGGCCAGTCGCTACGGCATCGCCGATCTGGCCGCGCTGGCTGTGGACACTCACAAGTTCGAGGCCCGCTACATGGACGGCCTGGTGGGGCTGTACCCCGAAGACGAAGAGATCTACAAGGCCCGTTCGCCCATCCACTTCGTGGACGATTTCGAAGCCCCCATGATCGTGCTCCAAGGCTCCGAAGACGTGGTGGTGCCCCCCAACCAAGCCGAGAACATCGTGGCCGCCCTCGAGCAGCGGTCGATCCCGGTGGCCTATCTGCTGTTCGAAGGGGAGCAGCACGGTTTTCGCCAAGCCGAGAACATCGTGGCCGCCCTCGAAGCCGAGCTCTCATTCTTCGCCCAGATCCTGGGTTTTGCCCTGGCCGACGACATCCCGCCGGTGGAGATACGCGAATAGCGGGCAAATTCACCCCGGGGTCGCATATTGGTCCCCGGGGGGTTGCTTGGCGCGGTTTATTCTGAGGGCCGATGGCCCGGGTATTGGTAGCAGAGAAGATCGCCGACATCGGTGTGGCCAAGCTCCGCCACGCGGGGCATGAGGTTGACGTCCGCACCGGGCTGAGCCCCGACGAGCTGCTGGAGGCAGTGGCGGGAGTGCAGGCGTTGATAATCCGGTCGGCTACCCAGGTGACTGCCGAGGTGTTCGACGCGGGCAGCGATTTGGTGATCGTGGGCCGGGCCGGGGTGGGTTTGGACAATGTGGATGTGGACGCCGCCACCGAGCACGGGGTGTTGGTGGTGAACGACACCTTGTCCAACATCATCTCGGCCGCCGAGCACACTATGGCGTTGATCCTGGCCCAGGCTCGCAACATCCCCCAGGCTCACTCCGCGCTCACCGACGGCCGCTGGGAGCGGGGCCGGTGGGAGGGGATCGAGCTGAGCGACAAGACGCTGGGCATCCTCGGGCTGGGACGGATCGGCCGGTTGGTGGCCGAGCGGGCGTTGGGCTTCGCCATGCGGGTGATTGCCAGCGACCCCTATGTGTCCGAAGAGTCGGCGCTTCACAGCGTGATGGCGCTGGTGTCGCTGGAGGAGTTGGTGGCCCAGTCCGACTTCATCACCATCCACGTAGCCCGCACCCCCGAGACCGTGGGGCTGATCAACTCTGAGCTTTTGGAGCTGGCCAAGCCCAACCTGCGGATCGTCAACGTGTCGCGGGGCGGCATCGTCGACGAGGCCGACCTGGCCGAGGCGGTGGAGTCGGGGCGCATCGCCGGGGCAGCCTTAGACGTGTTCGACGGCGAGCCCATCACCGAATCGCCGCTGTTCGAACTCGACTCGGTGGTGGTGACCCCCCATTTGGGAGCCAGCACCGAGGAGGCCCAGAGCAAGGCGGGCGACGCCATTGCCGAGCAGGTGATGCTGGCGCTGGCCGGGGAATTCGTGCCCGCGGCGGTGAATGTGCCGGCCAAGAACGTTCCCGATGTGCTGCGGCCCTATCTGCCGCTGGCGGAGCAGCTAGGTCGGTTGTTCGGCAATCTGTGCGACCGGCTGCCCGGTGTGCTCGAGGTGGAGCTCATCGGCGAAATCGGCAAGCCCGATAACACGGTGGCGGTGATGTCGGTGGTCAAGGGGCTGTTGAGCGCAGTGTCGGACATGCAGGTCAGCTACGTGAACGCAATGGACGTGGCCAAGGAGAAGGGCATGGAGGTTCGGGCCATCAGCACGCCCACCTCCAAAGACCACGTGAACTTGCTCACCGTGCGAGGCGGGGGCCACAGTCTCGGCGGGCGGTTGACCGGGGCCCGCCAGGAGCCGGTGCTGGTGTTGGCCGACGATCACAGCCTGCACATGCCGCCTGCCCAGCACATGATCTTGATCGCCAACGAAGACCGTCCCGGCATGATCGGCGCGGTGGGCACCCTGCTGGGCGACGCGGGCATCAACATCGACGACATGGACGTGGGCCAGTCGCCCGCTGGGGAAGGGGCCTCGATGGTGATTGCCACCTCCCAGCCGGTGCCCAAGGCCGTGGCCGAAGCGCTAGTGGCCATCGACGGAGTGCAGACGGCCCGCTACTTGGGCCTGGCCCCAGCCGATTAGCAGCCTCGGCATGTTTGGTAAACCCCCGTGCTTCGGCGTAGGATTGTCCTGATGAGCCGCATCCACACCCACCTGCTGCTCTTGTAGGGCGAGCACCCAGAGGTTCTCGCCCCGACCCCCTGAACCCGCAAGGGCAGGGGGTTTTTTCGTGAGTCAACTCCAATCGAGGCCATTTCATGAAAACCGGATTACACCCCCAACAGCCGTCGGGAATGCCGATCCACAAGTACCAGGCTTTCGAGCCGGTCAAGCTGATCGACCGGACCTGGCCCGACGCCGTGCTCACCGGCGCGCCCCGGTGGTGCTCGGTGGATCTGCGCGACGGCAACCAGGCCCTCATCGAGCCCATGAACCCCGAGCGGAAGTGGAAGATGTTCACCGCCCTGGTGGAGGCCGGGTTCAAAGAGATCGAGGTGGGCTTCCCCTCCGCGTCGGAGACCGACTTCCGGTTCGTGCGGGAGATCATCGAGCAGAAGGCCATCCCCTCAGACGTGCGCATCCAGGTGCTCACCCAGGCCCGCCAAGAGCTAATCGAGCGCACCTATGAGGCCATCGACGGGGCGGCCGATGCCATCGTCCACCTGTACAACTCCACTTCCACCGTCCAGCGCCGGGTGGTGTTCGGCCTGGATATGGACGGGATCACCAAAATCGCCACCCAGGCGGCGGAGTGGTGCCGTTCGCTGGAGCCGCAGGTTCCCAACACCGACGTGTTCTACGAGTACTCGCCCGAGTCGTTCACCGGCACCGAGCTGCCCTTCGCCAAGCGGGTGTGCGACGAGGTGGTGGAGATTCTGGCCGACGGCCACGACAAGCCGGTGATAATCAACCTGCCGGCCACCGTGGAGATGTCCACCGCCAACATCTACGGCGACATGATCGAGTGGATGCACCGCAACCTGGCCCGCCGGGATCGGATCGTGCTCAGCCTGCACCCCCACAACGACCGGGGCACCGCGGTGGCCGCGGCCGAGTTCGGGCTCATGGCCGGCGCCGACCGGGTGGAGGGCACCCTGTTCGGCAACGGCGAGCGCACCGGCAACGTGGACGTGGTGAACCTGGCCATGAACCTGTTCAGCCAGGGAGTGGACCCCGAATTGGACATCTCCGACATCAACGGGCTGCGCCGGGTGGCCGAGGACTGCAACCAGCTCCCCATCCATCCCCGCCACCCCTATGTGGGCGACCTGGTGTACACCGCGTTTTCGGGATCGCACCAGGACGCCATCAAGAAGGGGTTCGAGGCCATGGAGGAGAGCGGCCAGGCTCTGTTCGAAGTTCCCTACATCCCCATCGACCCCAAAGATGTGGGCCGCACCTACCAGGACGTGGTGCGGGTGAACAGCCAGTCGGGCAAGGGCGGGGTGTCGTACCTCCTCCAAGCCGAGGTGCAGCTGGACCTGCCCCGGCGGATGCAGATCGAGTTCAGCCGGGTGATCCAGCAGATCGCCGACGACACCGGCGAGGAGATCACTGCCGACCAGATCCACAGCGAGTTCGCCACCGAGTACCTCGACTTGGACGAGCCCTACCGGCTGAACGGCTACGAGTCGGCCCAGAACGCCCGGGGGGCCGACCGCACCGTGGTCACTGCCCGGCTGACAGCCGGGGAAGACCAGGTGGTGGTCCATGGCGAAGGGGCGGGCTCGCTGGATGCGTTCGTGACCGGGCTGAACGAGATCATCGACACCCCGGTCAAGGTGGTGGACTACCACGAGCACGCTCGGGGCGGGGGGACCGACGCCGAGGCGGTGGCTTATATCGAGTTGCTAGTGGATGGGCGCGAGCTGTGGGGCTGCGGAATCCACACCGACATCACTACTGCCTCTATGCGGGCCATCGTGAGTGCGCTGAACCGGGCTTGTGCTGGTTTGGGGTGATTGTTCAGGCGGGACTAGTCGTTACCATCCTCCGGCGAGCCGGCGGGTCCTGTCCCGGCCCAGCCCGCCGTCCTCGACGAGCTCCGGGCGGCGGGCACCCTGAGCCGGGTCACCCCCCGGCTCGCCTAGTTTGGGCCCCACACTCTTTAGTTTGAGGAAGAAAGTTCGAACTGGTCCTTGTAAGTGAAGGTGGCTAGGTCGTTGGCCTGGATGGCCCGCTCGGTCATGGTCCAGAGGTCCCCGTCGGCGATGAGCAGGCGCTGGATTCTCGGGATCCAATCCCAGCAGATCAGCAGCTTCTCGTCGTTGTCGATGTCCAGCTCAGGCCATTGCTTTTGCACCCATTCGGCTTCCCACGCCTCACACGACAGGCCGGGGTATTCGTCGGGTGCCCCCATCGGGCAGATCTGCAAGGCGTCGGCTTCAGACAACCACTCGTCCAAGACGCTGCGATCAGCCACGGGACGACAGCCCGGGAACGAGGCCGTGGGCCTCTCATGGACGATTCGACCGAGTTCGACGATCCCGTCCCGGTTTGCCCGCAGAGCCACTGCTCCGGTGAATGGCTCTCCTTCGGCGGGCGAAGACACAGTTGTCTCGACAGCCACCGGGCCTTCCATCAGAGGCACTGGAGGAGAGGTCTCCTGCTGGTTCAACGGGATGGCCAAGAGGCCGGTCTCGGCCCAGTAGATGAAGGCCCGATGGTCCCATTCTGCTTCGCTGTAGCCATTGGGAAACACGATCACGTCTAGCTCTTCAGGGCTGGCCGGGTCGCTCACGTCGAACAAGGACACTTTTGTCCCCTGGGTGCGGCCCCGCTCGTCGGCCTGCTGGCCGATTCCTGCAAGCAGGCCGTCGCCGATGGGGTGCAGGTAGGTGGAGAAGCCCGGGATCTTGAGCTCGCCCGTGACTGCCGGGCTGGCCGGGTCGGAGAGGTCGAGAACATAGAGGGGGTCCACTTGTCGGAATGTCACCACGTAGCCGACGTCGCCGGCGTACCTCACCGAATAGATGCGCTCGCCCTTGCCGAGTCCGCCGACGCTGCCGACGATGGCGAGGCGGCGGCCCTGCTGCTCTAGAACAACGACTTGGCTGTGGGAGGACTCTGTACTCCAGGGCTCGCCGATGGTGGTGGCCACTCGGAAGAAGCCGTTGTGCTCATCCATCGAGAACTGGTTGAGCAAGTGGCCGTAGACCTCGCCTGAAGCCTCATACTCAGCCGGGCCAGATTCTGATACGGAGAACTTGTGGATTGTGGTTGTCCACTCCGAAGTCACCTCGTCTGAGGCTGCCTCTTCTTCGGCGGCGGGTTGGCCCTCTTCTCGGGGCTCGGGGCGGGTGTGGGCGCTGGAGGCCAAGTACAGCGACTCGCCCGAGCCGTAAAGGGTGTTCCCGTCGGCCAGCACCGAGGCCGCATCGCCGGCACCCAAAGGCTGTTCCAAGTCGAAGGTGAGCACAGAGAGAACGGTGAACCCGGAGAATTCTGCCGGGGTGTACAGCCGGTCGCAGTCCGGCAGCAGGCCTGCCTGAGTGCCGCCTGGCCCGTCGAGGCGGTAGCCGGGCAGCCAGGCGCCCAATTCAGCGGTGGCGGCAATCTGCTTGTTGGCCTCTTCGGCTGCTTTCTCGGCCGAGGGCCCGCTGGGATGCACAAACTCGAATTGCAGAGGGTAGCTGGACACTGCCAGCCAGGCCGTTGTGCCCACCGAGCGTGCGCTGAGGTATTCCCCTTCCACGCGGAGTTCGGCCACCACCTCCATCGCTCCCGGGTCGGAGAGGTCCACCTCCTGGACAAGGGCAGACTGAGAGCCGCGGAAGGCCAAGTCGACAATTCGAGCTTCACCCACCATCTCGTCGGCGGCCACCGGCCCCAGCTCGTCTTCTCCGAAGCTGGTGGAGAAAACCAGGGCGCGGTCTCCGCGCATCAATATCTCCTGGCCCCACCCCGAGTCGTCCAGCTTGAGGCTGCCCCGGTAGTCCGGTTGCTCTCCGGTCAGGTCCACATAGTGAAGTTGGCCCTGGGCTATCGCCAATATGCGGTCGCCGTCGGTCTTTACGATGTCAGGCTCGTCGACGCCTGCCACCTGTACATTTGTGCCTGAGAACCCCGCGGCGTCATCGCCGTCAAATGAGCTGGTGGAATCAGCGCTTTCTTCGGCAGCAGCCGGAGCCGCTACTGAGTCTTCAGCCACAGCCCTTTCTGCCATGTCGGAGAAAACAGGCCTGAAGCCGCCATAGCGATCCCCGTCAAGGCCGTAGGGGCCTACCCGCTCGACGGTCTCGGCCCGCAGATACTCCAACACGGCGGCGCAATCGCCGATGGTTTGAAGCGCCGACAACAGCTCCACATCATCGAGGTGCTCAGCGGCCTCAGCCGTAGCCTCAGGAGTCCCGGAGCCGCCATTGGCAGAGCCGGGAATCCCGGGAGTGCCGGGCTCACCGGGCAAGCAGGCACCGGCTAGCAGGGCCAGAGCGATCATGGCCGCGGCCAGGGCAGCTCTGGTCACGGGCTGAGGGGTCGAAGCGAGGTTTAGCTTTGCCATGTCCTTATGACGATAGACCTCCGACGCTTGGTTCCCGACAAATTGAGAGAAATGAGGATTATCGGGCCAGCGAGGGCATCCAGGCCGGGCGGCTGGTCTCGAATGAGTCGATGGCGTCAAAGTGGGCCAGGGTGAGGCCGATGTCGTCGAGGCCGTTCAGCAGGCGGTGCTGGACGGCGCGGTCAAGGGGGAAATCGATTTTCACGCCAGCCGCCGCGCACAAGACGGTGAGATGTTCGACGTCGACGGTGATCTCGATGGAGGAATCATCAGCCACTGCGTTGAGCAGGGTGCGGCCCACGGCCTCGCTCACCTGCACCGGAACCAGGCCGTTTTTGGTGGCGTTGTTGCGGAAGATGTCGCCGAAGCGGGGGGAGATGACCGCCTCGAAGCCGTACTGCTGGATGGCCCACACCGCGTGCTCCCGGGAAGAGCCGGTGCCGAAGTTGGGTCCGGCCACCAGGATGCGGGCGTCGGCAAAGCGGGGGTCGTTGAGCACGAAATCGGGTTCTTCGCGCCACTCCGAGAACAGGCCCTGCTCGAAGCCGGTGCGCTCCACCCGCTTGAGCCAGTCGCTGGGGATGATCTGATCGGTGTCCACATCGCTTCGGTCCAGCGGCAGCGCCGTGGCAGTAATCGCTCGAACTGGCTTCATGACAGGTCTCCGGGGGTGGCGAAGGTCCCGGCCACCGCGGTGGCTGCGGCCACGGCGGGGGACACCAAGTGGGTGCGGCCTCCCTTGCCCTGGCGGCCCTCGAAGTTCCGGTTGGAGGTGCTGGCGCAGCGCTCACCGGGGGCCAGCTTGTCGGGGTTCATCGCCAGACACATCGAACAGCCCGGCTCCCGCCAGTCGAAACCGGCGGCCCTGAACACCTCGTGCAGGCCCTCAGACTCGGCTTGGGCCTTGACCGCGCCCGATCCGGGGACCACGAAAGTGCGGACACCGGGACGCACCCGGCGGCCCTCGACCACCGCGGCGGCAATGCGCAGGTCTTCTATGCGGCTGTTGGTGCAGGAGCCGATGAACACCGTGTCCACCGGGACCTCCTTGAGCGGGGTGCCGGGCTCAAGGCCCATGTAGTCGAGCGCTCGGGCGGCCGACTCCCTCCCGCTGCTCTCGGCGAAGCTGTCGGGATGGGGCACGGTGCCGTCGATGGGCGCCACTTGAGCCGGGTTCGTGCCCCACGACACGTGGGGCACGAGTTCCGACCCGTCGATCACCACCTCCTTGTCGAAGGCGGCGTCGTCGTCGGTCGACAAACTGCGCCAATCCTCCAGCGCGGTTTCCCACGCCGATCCAGTCGGCGCGCTGGGCCGCCTCTGGAGGTATTCGAAGGTGGTGTCGTCGGGGGCGATCAATCCGGCCCGGGCCCCGGCCTCGATGGACATGTTGCACGCCGTCATGCGCCCCTCCATCGACAGCGACCGGATGACCGATCCCCGGTATTCGATCACCGAGCCGATACCCCCTCCGGTGCCGATGCGCCCGATGATGGCCAAGATCACGTCCTTGGCGGTGCAGCTCATCGGCAGGGTGCCGTCCACCGTCACCGACATGGTGCCGGGGCGCTGCTGGGGGAGGGTCTGGGTGGCCAGCACGTGCTCCACCTCGCTGGTGCCGATGCCGAAGGCCAGCGCACCGAACGCCCCATGGGTGGAGGTGTGGCTGTCGCCGCACACGATGGTCATTCCCGGCTGGGTAAGGCCCATCTCCGGGCCGATCACGTGTACGATGCCCTGGCCGGGGCTGCCCATGGGGTACAGGGTGATGCCGAATTCCTCACAGTTGGCCCGCAGCGTCTCCACCTGCTGGCGGGAGATGGGATCGGCGATGGGCCAGGCGATGTCGTCGGTGGGCACGTTGTGGTCTTCGGTGGCCACGGTGAGGTCGGGGCGCCGCACCGTGCGGCCGTTCATGCGGAGACCGTCGAAGGCCTGCGGCGAGGTCACCTCGTGGATGAGGTGCATGTCGATGAACAGCAGGTCGGGCTCGCCGTCGGCTTGGTGGACGATGTGGCGGTCCCAGACCTTCTCGCTGAGGGTTCGGCCCATGTGCGCTCCGGTTTCTTGCGTTTCTCGCGGTAATTCTGAGGCTATCGGGTGGCCTCGGATGGGGATGGATCGGGAGCAATACTGCTCTCGGAACCAGGACTAGCCGGCACTCCCACCGCATCGAGGGCCTTGCTCAGACAGCCCCAGAAGCTGTCGAAGTCGGTGACCACCGATGCGTGGCCGCCCCGATAGGAGCACACGCTGATGCCGGACACGGCATCGGCCAGCTCTTGTTGGAGGTAGTCGGGCACTACCTTGTCGCCCAGGGTGCGAACCTGGGCGATCGGCATGGGGAGCTCGGCGATCCACGGCGAGGAGTCGAAGTTGAACAGCTCGGTGCCGGCGTCCAGCATGGCCTGGGGATCGCCTTTGAGCACCTCGGTTTGGGCCCATCGGCCGATGTTGGTGCCGATCACGTTGAACACGGTCTGCTCCCAGCCCCAATACCGCAGCTTCACGGGGGTCAAGCGGGAGGCGGCGGCCACCACCGGGAGCAGCGAGAAGCGGATGGCCCGCAATCCCCGGCCCCGGAAGCTGGTGGAGGTGGCGCCCAGCACCAGCCCGGTGATCCGGTCGGGCGCCGCTTTGGCGGCCAGCTGGGCGATGGCGCCGCCCATGGAATAGCCCGCGCACACGAAGCGGTCGATGCCCATGGCGTCGGCCACGGCCAGCACATCAGCGGCGCAGTCGGCGAACCTGAATCGCCGGGTGGGCACCCCTTGGCCATGGCCCCGATGGTCGAATGCCACCACCGAGGCCCGCTGGGAGATCGGCTCGAAGGCGGGGTACCAGTTCAGGTCGGCGGTCACCGTCCAGCCGTGCAGCAGCATGACGGTGGGGGAGTCCGGCGGCCCGGCGGCCCGGCGGACGAACAGCCGCCCCCGCTCGGGGAGGTCGACGAACTCGCCCGGCGGCAAGCTGGGGCCAATCGGTGCGCCGCTACTGCTCAAAGAAGACCACCCTGGCTAATCCCCGGTGGAACGCGGCGCCACGGCTACTGGGGCCGCTACTGCTCAAGGGACACGATTTGCACTGTCAGCGTGCCCCCCGCGGGGCTCTCATAGGGCACGGTGTCGCCCACAGCTGCCCCGATGATGGCCGACCCCATCGGGGATGCCGGGGAGATCACGTCGAGCCCGTCGTGGCGCTCTTCGATCGAGCCCACCAAGTAGGTCTCGACATCTTCGGGGTCGCCGTCGTGGGCCACTGTCACCACCGAGCCCACTGCAACAGTGGTCCCATCGCCGGCCTCGACGATTCGGCAGTTCCTCAGCATTGCGCCCACCTGGGCGATGCGGGTCTCCATCTTGCCCTGCTCGTCTTTGGCCGCGTGGTAGTCGCCGTTCTCGCTCAGATCGCCCAATTCTCGGGCCGCTTCGATCTTGCGGGCGATCTCCACCCGTCCGACCGTGGTGAGCTGTTCGAACTCAGCCTGAAGACGGTCGAACGCTGTCTGCGACAGCTCATGGGTTTCCGGCATAACGGTCAATTTTAGCGTTCGCTTTCAGTAAGGCTGTATTCGTATTCTGATGGGCCATGGCCCACATGATTGGAGTTCTCGGCGGCGACGGGATCGGCCCTGAGGTCGTCGCCGAGGGCCTGAAGGTGCTGAACGCGGCCGGCGTGGAGCTTGACACGGTGCCCTACGACCTCGGCGGTGCCCGCTATCTGCGCGACGGCACCGTGCTGACCGATGAGATCATGGAGGAGTGGCGGGGGCTGGACGCCCTCTACGTGGGGGCGGTGGGAACCCCTGACGTGCCCCCCGGCGTCATCGAGCGGGGGCTTCTGCTGCGGATGCGCTTCGAGCTCGACCTGTACGTGAACCGCCGCCCGTTCCGGTCGTCCGACGGTGCATTCGAGTTCGAGGTGATCCGGGAGAACACCGAGGGCACCTACGCCGGGGAGGGTGGCTTCCTGCGCCGCCACACCCCCGCGGAGGTGGCCACCCAGGGATCGGTGAACACCCGGTTCGGGGTGGAGCGCTGTGTTCGCTACGCCTTCGAGCTGGCCCGCAGCCGCCCGGGGCGCCACCTCACCTTGGTACACAAAACCAACGTGTTGACCTTTGCCGGCGATCTTTGGGAGCGCACTTTCAACGAGGTGGCCGAGGAGTATCCCGATGTGGCCACCGCCTACAACCACGTGGACGCAGCCTGCATCTACTTCGTGGAAGACCCCAAGAGCTACGACGTGATCGTGACCGACAACCTGTTCGGCGACATCCTCACCGATCTCGGCGGAGCGGTGTCGGGCGGCATCGGGCTGGCCGCCTCGGCCAACCTGAACCCCGACCGCACCGGGCCGTCGATGTTTGAGCCGGTTCATGGCTCGGCACCCGATATTGTGGGGACCGGCCGGGCCAACCCCACCGCCGCGATCTTGTCGGCGGCCATGATGGTTGAGTTCTTGGGCGAGACCGACGCAGCCAACCGGATTCGGGCGGCCTGTGCCGATCCGACAACTCAATACGGGACCACCACCGAGATCGGCGACGCCATCGCAGAGCGGGTGTGAGGCCCGCGAAGATCGAAGCAGTGAGCGCAGAAAGGATCTGAGCACGATGCCAATCGAGACCACGGAGAAGGTGTGGATGGACGGCGAGCTGGTGGACTGGGCCGACGCCACCGTTCACGTGCTCACCCACACGCTCCACTACGGCAACGGCGTCTTCGAGGGCATCCGGGCCTATGAGACCGACGAGGGCGCCGCGGTATTCCGGCTGACCCCCCATATCCGCCGCCTGTTCGCCAGTGCCAAGATCCTCCAGATCGATATTCCCTACACGGTGGACGAGCTGGTGGCCGCCACCAAAGAGACCGTTCGGGTCAACAACTTGAAGAGCGGCTATATCCGTCCGCTGGCCTACTTGGGGTACGGGGAGATGGGGCTCAATCCGCTGCCCTGCCAGGTGAACGTGGCCATCGCAGTGTGGCCGTGGGGCACCTATCTGGGCGACGAGGGCATCTTGAACGGGGTGCGCCTCATGGT
Organism: Acidimicrobiia bacterium; assembly: GCA_022827725.1. GTDB lineage: Bacteria > Actinomycetota > Acidimicrobiia > Acidimicrobiales > Bin134 > Poriferisocius. The sequence continues at coordinate 5,637 of JAJEIJ010000031.1, read as the reverse complement.
CAGCTCCTGGCAGCGCCACGATCCCAACTCCATGCCCACTGCGGCCAAGGGCTGTGGGCACTACATCAACAGCCAGCTGGCCAAGGTGCAGGCGGTGAAGGCCGGCTACGACGAGGCCGTTCTTCTATCGCCCCAGGGCTATGTGAGCGAGTGCACCGGTGAGAACCTGTTCGTGGTGCGCGACGGGACCATCGTCACCCCGCCCACCTCGGTTGGAGCGCTGGAGGGGATCACCCAGGACGCCATCCGCACCATGGCCTCTGATCTGGGCATCCCCTATACCGCCGACAACCTGCTGCGCAGCGATCTGTATCTGGCCGACGAAGCTTTCCTGTCGGGTACGGCGGCTGAGGTGGTGCCCATCCGGTCGGTGGACGACCGCGAGATCGGCGATCCCGGTCCAATCACCCGCAAGATCCAAGAGGTGTTCCAGGACGCCGTTAGGGGTCGGCAGGCCCAGTACCGGCACTGGAACGAGCATGTCGACCGTTGAGGCGACCGGGTCCCGGTCCCTGCCCGCTGCGGTAGAGATTTACGACACCACCCTTCGCGACGGGAGCCAGCTTGAGGGGATCTCCCTCACGGTGGAGGACAAGCTCCGCATCGCCCGCCAACTCGACTCCCTCGGCGTCCACTACATCGAGGGGGGCTGGCCCGGCTCCAACCCCAAAGACGACGAGTTCTTCGCCCGAGCCCGCGATGAGCTGAACCTGGAGACCAGCACCCTGGTGGCCTTCGGCTCCACCAGAAAAGTGAAGGGGCGCACCGATGAGGATCTCACGCTGGCCAACCTTGTGGCCTCCGGCACCGAGGTGGCCTGCATCGTGGGCAAGTGCTGGGACTACCACGTGGTGGAGGCCCTGCGGACCACCCTGGACGAAGGGGTGGCCATGGTGGCCGACTCGGTGCGGTTCTTGAAGGACAACGGCATGCGGGTTTTCTTCGACGCCGAGCACTTCTTCGACGGCTACCAGGACAACCAGGAATTCAGTCTGGCGGTGCTGGAGGCGGCCGCAGTGGCCGGCGCCGACCGGCTGGTGCTGTGCGACACCAACGGCGGCTCCCTTCCGGCTCGGGTGGAAGACATCGTGGGTGCGGTGGTCGACTACCTCGACACCCCGGTGGGGGTGCACCTCCACGATGACACCGGCTGCGGGGTGGCCAACGCCCTGGCCGGCGTGCGGGCTGGGGCCACCCAGGTGCAGGGCACCATCAACGGCTACGGCGAGCGCACCGGCAACTGCAACCTGGTGCCGATCATCGCCAACCTCAGCTTGAAGATGGGGGTGCAGACCGTTCCTCCCGACCGGCTGGACCGTCTCACCGCGGTGTCACACCATGTGGCCGAGTTGGTGAACTTCACCCCCGACCCCCAGCAGGCCTACGTGGGCTCGTCGGCCTTCGCCCACAAAGCCGGCCTCCACACCAGCGCCATCGCCCGCCGCCCCGACGCCTACGAGCACATCGATCCGTCGGCAGTGGGCAACGGCACCCGGTTCGTGGTGTCGGAGATGGCCGGGCGCTCCACGGTGGAGCTCAAAGCCCGAGAGCTGGGATTAGACCTTGATGGCAAGGCCGTCGGCGAGATCGTGGACACCCTCAAGAAACTGGAGCACGCCGGGTACCACTTCGAGGTGGCCGACGCCTCCCTGGAGCTGTTGATGCGGGCGGCGTCGGGATGGACGCAGCCGTACTTCGAGTTGGAGTCGTTCAGAGTTTCCACCGAGCACCGGTCGGGCACCGGCGCCCGGGCCTGGAACGAGGTGGCCGTGGAGATGGACACCGAGGCCACCGTGAAGCTCCATGTGGACGGCGAGCGTACCGTGGCCACCGGCGAGGGCAATGGCCCGGTCAACGCCCTGCACGCCGCGCTGATGCTGGCACTGGCCGATCGCTATCCGGCGTTCCGGTCGATCTCGCTCATCGACTACAAGGTGCGGGTGCTTGACACCGCGGCGGGAACCGCGGCGGTCACCCGGGTGATCATCGACTCCACCAATGGCGACCGGGTGTGGACCACAATCGGCGTGTCCACCAACATCGTGGAGGCCAGCTGGCAGGCGCTGGTGGACAGCCTGGTGTTCGGATTGCTTCACAGCGAGGATGAAAATGGCCGCTCCTGACTACGTCCCCAACGACACCGCCGCGGCCGACCGCCACTACGTGTCGCCGCCTCGCCGACCCCAGCCCTGGTTGGCGGATAGGCCGGCCGAGCTCACCGGGGGACAGCCGATAGGTGCCGGGCTGGGCGTGCCCGGGCCCGATCAGGGGTACGCCCTGCGGCTGGCTCGACGCTTCGAGGAGCAGTTGCTGCTGGGTGCCGGAGAGCACGCTGACGACGCCATCGCCGGCTGTGTGGGCGTGGCGTTGAAGCGGGCTGCCATCTTCGGACGGGCGCCGGTGGCCGCCGATTTGGAGGTTGCGTTCCGGGTGTTCGGCTTCCTGCCCCCCGCTCCTGACGAGTCGCTGGTGGCCTGGCGCAAGGAGCTGTTCGCCGGTGTCAGCCATCCCCATCACTATGCCGAGGCCCGGCAAATAGTGGACCTGATTCCCGAGGCAGTGCTTCGGATGCCTCCCAGTGAGGTTGAGGCCGCCTGTCTCAACAACCGAGCTGAGCTGTTCGCGGTCAGCATCAAACGGTGAGTCCGGCTGAGCCACTGTCTTCGGCTGATTCGCCGCGGGTTCGGTTCGCACCGTCGCCCACCGGCTACCTCCACGTCGGCTCGGCTCGAACAGCCCTGTTCAACTGGCTGTATGCCCGGGCCACCGGCGGGACCATGGTCCTGCGCATCGAGGACACTGACGAGAGCCGCAACCGCCCCGAACTGACCGACGCCATATTCGAATATCTGGGATGGCTGGGCATCGACTACGACGAGGGGCCGTTCTACCAGTCGGAGCGCCGAGAACGTCACCGGGAGGCGGTGCAGCAGTTGCTGGAAGATGGCCGGGCCTACCTGTGCGACGCCGACGACAACGAACTGCCCGGTACTGAAATGGGCGACGGTCGAGCGGTTCGATTCAGAACTCCGGACGGGACCACCGTTATCGACGATGTAGTCCGCGGCGAGGTGGCGGTGGACCACGCCCAACTGGGCGACTTCGTGATCTGGCGTTCCGACGGCTCGTCCACCTTCGTGCTGGCCAACGCGGTGGACGATGCCGATATGGCCATCACCCATGCCATCCGGGGCGAAGACCTGCTGTCGAGCACCCCCCGGGCTGTGCTGGTTGCCGAAGCGCTGGGAGCAACCCCACCCACCTACGCCCATCTGCCCCTGTTGGTGAACGAGCAGCGCAAAAAGCTGTCCAAACGCCGTGATGACGTGTCATTGGAGAGCTACCGGAAGCGGGGATTCCTGGCCGAGGCAATGGCCAACTACCTGGCCCTTCTGGGCTGGGGCCCACGCGACGGGGTGGAGATCCGCCCAATGGCCGAGGTCATCGAGCAATTCCGGCTGGAAGACGTGAACAAAGCGCCAGCATTCTTCGATATCGCCAAGCTGGAGCACTTCAACGGGGTGTACATACGCGAGTTCGACCCAGCGACATTCCTAGCCGCCCTCGAACCCCACCTGACCGGCGACGATGTTCCCTGGCCCCCCGACCGCTATCGCCCCGAAGTGATCGCCGCCATGGCCCCCTTGGTTCAGGAAAAGCTCCGCACCCTCGACGGCATCATCCCCCAAGTGGACTGGCTTTTCCTCGCGGAGCCCATCATCGACGATCAGTCGTGGGAAAAGGCCGTCGTGCGCGGCAAAGCCGCCCACGAAATCCTCGACGCCACCATTGCGGCCCTCACCGACTGCCCCTGGGACCCCGAGGCCGTCAAAGACGCCGTTTTCGCCGCCGGCGAGGCCCATGGCGTCAACCGCTCCAAGTCCCAGGCCCCCGTCCGAGTAGCCGTCACCGGCCGCTCCGTAGGCCCCCCACTCTTCGAACCCATGGTGAACCACCTAACCCGTCGAGAAGTCCTCCACCGCCTCCAAACCGCCCGCTCCCGCCTCTAAAGCGTTGTCCCCCCGCCGGGATGGGGGAGTACACTGGGGGTCTGCGCGAAATCTAAACCTCCTGGTAGATTGCCTGTTTTGAGCTTGTTTTTGTGGGGTTGGAACGCCGATCCCTGATTTTTGGAACGCGTCAGGCCGGTTTTTGGAACGGATTAGACGTTTCCGCAGGTCAGAGGGCTAATCGAGAATTTGAGATGACGTTATTCGTCAGGCAGGCGGGGAAGCATCAACCCGCAGAAATCAAGAAACGCCATCGCCTGAAAGCTGCCTTTTCTTGTCCCATAGTCCAGAGACTCCCCATAAAGCACTAGGTGTCTATTGAGGTCTGAGAACCCAGGTTCTCGGTCACCCTCTGAGAGAAACAGGGGCAAGGTGTGATTTGCCAGTGGCGTGACCCCCTGAGTTTGGTCCGCCTGTTGTGAGGGTTCGTTGTCCAGTATTGCTGGATGGAGGAGGATCACGACTATGGCGAGGCGAAGGCACACGCCCGAGCAGATTGTGCGCAAGCTCCGGGAGGCCGATCGGCTTTTGGGAGAGGGCGCGGAGATCGCGGATGTGGCTCGGCTTTTGGAGGTGTCGGAGGCGACGTTTCATCGGTGGCGCAATCAGTACGGGGGCCTCAAGGCCGACGACGTGAAGCGGCTCAAGGAGCTGGAGGCTGAGAGCGCGCGGCTGGAGCGGGTCGTGGCCGACAAGGAGTTGGAGATCGACGCTTTGCGGGAGATCAGCCGGGCAAAATGGTGAGCCCGCCGCAGCGGCGAAGAGCCGTCTGGCTGCTGTGCGAGCGGCTGGGGGTGTCGCAGCGGCGGGCTTGTGAGATCGTCGGGCAGCACCGCTCCACCCAGCGCTACGAGCCGGCCGAGCAGGACCCCGACCGGGACCTGCGGGCCGAGCTGCGCGACTTCGCCGAGAACCGCCCCCGGTGGGGGTATCGGCGGGCCCATGCGGTGCTGGTGCGCGACGGCTGGGCGGTGAACCGCAAGAAAGTCCAGCGCCTGTGGCGCGAGGAGGGCCTTCGGGTGCCGCCGAAGCGGCGCAAGCGACAGCGCACAGGAGACTCCGACGCCGACGCCGGACTGCTCAAAGCCGAGCACCCCGACCACGTGTGGGCGCTGGACTTCCAGTTCGACGTGACCGCGTCCGGGCGCAGGATCAAGATCTGCCACGTGCTCGACGAGTTCACCCGAGAGTCGCTCGCCGACCTCGTGGACCACAGCATCGACGCCGATGCCACGGTGGCGTGCTTGGACAAGATCGCCTCGGCCAGGGGCCGGCACCCCGAGTTCATCCGGTGCGACAACGGCCCCGAGCTCACCGCCGCGGTCCTGCGCGACTGGTGCAAGTTCACCAGCACCAAGACCAGCTACATCGACCCCGGGTCTCCCTGGCAGAACCCCTGGGTCGAGTCATACGGCGCCAGAATGCGAGACGAACTCCTCGCCATCGAGCAGTTCGACAGCCTCCTCGAGGCCCAAGTACTTGTCGCCGACTGGCAAACCGACTACAACACCTACCGCCCCCACTCCGCGCTCGGCATGCTCACCCCAGCCGAATACGCAGACCAATGGGCAAAAAACAACCCGAAAAAACTCTCATAACACCTGGACCAAAAAACGGGGTCCGGTCA
>JAJEIJ010000048.1:0-84652 GCA_022827725.1 Acidimicrobiia bacterium | reverse complement strand
CGGCCCATCTCTGCCAACTCTGCCAGCCGCTGCCGTAGGACTTTGAGGTATTGGGTGCGATTGCTGCTGACTTTGCCGCAGCTACTTGCTCAATGAGGGCTTGGATTGAAAGACTCATAACCGCAGACGTAGTAGCCCGCGGCGATTAATTGCCATTAATCATTACACCCCGCGCTGGGCCATGTCAACGTCTGCATATCGCCAGATCCCGGCTAGCTGCTGTGCCCTGATGCGGTAGAGAAAATCATCTGACCTGGTGTTATGCCTGTCTTTCCGTTTGAGGCACAGGCAGTGTCTCGCCGCTTAGATCACGAGATCGTCTTGTCGGCGGCCCAGTCCGATGGCACATGGGTTCCGCAGGTTGTCGTCCGCGAGCGCCTGATTGGCAATGGCTCCAGACCTTCATCGGCATACCTGGGGCCGAAACGACGGAAGGACTCGGCGATGGCGATTAATGGCAATGAATCGCCACACCAAGGTCATCCGCTTTTTCATCCCATTGCTGTGCCTGCTGCTCATGGCCTCCAGCACAGCAACAGCCCACGAAGTCGCTCCCGCCTCGACTTGCAATCCGGGCGACACCCTCAACGGCGACACCTGCACCGAGACGTCAACGAGCTCTGTGCCGGCGGTGGCATCGTGCCCTGACGGTTTCACCATGTCGGGTTCGACATGCTCGCGGACAACGACTCAGACGAGGTCGGTTACTTATCGGTGCGATTTCGGCACGTTGTCGGGTTCCAACTGCCTGATTTCCAGCACGTCGACTCGGGCACCCATCTATCGCTGCGCTTCGGGATACAAGTTGTCTGGTTCGACGTGCTCGCGCACGACAACTCAGCACAGGTCGGTTACTTATCGGTGTGGTTTGGGCACGTTGTCGGGCTCCAGTTGCCTGCTGCCTGGCGGAGTAACCGTTCCCGCCGTAGCCTCATGTCCTTCGGGGTACACACTTGGAGCCGTGTTCCAATCTCGGATCTGCTATAAGCATGTCCGAAGCACGGTTGCGGCGGTGGCGTCGTGTCCTGCGGGGTTCCAGCGTTCGGGTTCGAAGTGCTCGCGGACGACGACGAGCACGGTTGCGGCGGTGGCGTCGTGTCCTGCGGGGTTCCAGCGTTCGGGTTCGAAGTGCTCGCGGACGACATCAGAGTCGAGGTCGGTTACCTACAGATGCGATTTCGGGACCCTGTCGGGCTCCAGCTGTCTGATAACAACGACCCGCGAATACGGCGCCACTCTCATCTGCCCGGCGGATCACACACTCTCATCAGGGCAATGCAAGCACGACCCGACGCCGACTGTTACCCCGACGCCGACTGTTACCCCGACGCCGACTGTTACCCCGACGCCGACTGTTACCCCGACGCCGACTGTTACCCCGACGCCGACCGCGGTGCCTTGTAGTTTTGGCTATGTGGACCCGGTTACCAACAAGTGCCTGCCTTGTCCCGATGGAAGGGTGAACCCTATAGACAAGACCTGTCTGCCCCCTCCGACGCCCACCCCGACGCCGACACCCAGCCCGGGGGTGCTCGGGGGTGTGGTTTTGGTTTGCGCGCAGGCTGTGAATAGGTCGTCAAGGCCTCAGTTGGCGTTGTCTTGGGACATGCCGGAAGGCCCTGTAGTTTATTTCAAATATGAAGTGGAGCCCGTTGGCGGCGGTGATATGCGCTCAAGGTTTGTGTTCGCCCGCAACGAGGAAGGCGGCAAGATAAGAGCAGGCTCCATTGAGGCTGAGCCGAGTAAGGCATACCGGGCCAGAGTGCGGGCGCGCATGGGAGGCAGGTTTACCCCTTGGACTGAGTGGGTGACTTCCAACGTGTGTCGCGGATTCTCAGCTCCGCCGGCCGCCCCTACCGGGGTTACGGCTTCGTGTAGGGCAGGCGCGCTGAGCATTTCTTGGAATTTGGTGAAATTCAATGGGAGGGAAGTCAGTTCATATGAGCCCCGCATTTTCGTTGGGGGCTCCGCTGCGGCCGACAGCAGGTGGAATGCGAGTATCTCCGGCAGCACTTCCGCCACCATTCCCGCTTCAGGAGAGCCCGACCTGCCCGATTCTGGAGTGTTCCAAGTGCGGGTCAGGTCGGTCAACAATTCGACCCCCTCGGCCTACAGCGCCCCAGTGGATGTCACCTGCGGGCTTCCCGACAGTCCCAGCGGTGTCGAATGCACCGCCATATCCAAAAACCGCATAACTCTCCGGTGGGACACAGTTCCCGGTGCGCTTGGCTACCGCTACGGGGCAGTGATTAGGGGATATACAAATGTGAGCACCCTTGATGCAACCGCCGGGGATGACTTTTCTAACAGTTCTGCTCCTATTTCCGGGGTCTCGTTGGACCTGGGAGTTGATGGAGATTACACGCTGTGGGCGTGGGCCTATAACGACAACGGGAGAAGCGGTACCGCCTCTGTCGATTGCGGCACCATCAGCGACACCTGGGTCAACGCGGACTGCTCAGGGGCAGGCATAATCAGAGTTCGCTGGGATGACCCTTCTGGCACTCAGACTGCCCCATCTGGGTATACCGGGAGTATCATTTTGGCAGCGAATCTGCTGGACGGGCAGGTCGCATCCTACGATGAAGCTTACGATAGCAACACCACGAGTGTGGAATGGACGGCTATCGGTGCCCCGAGCAGCGAGTACCAGGTTAGTATACAGTCAAAGAATGCCAACGGCGGTCCCGTCTACTCCCAGACCAAGACTGTTACTTGTCCACCTCTTTCCGTCTCCATACTGACTGATTGTAAACAATGGCCAGCGAATAGTATGCAAACAAGGTATAAAGTTAGATGCGAGGTACCCTGGGCAAGTATTAATAGTGTAAATATTCATGTTAAGCCAACTAACCCTGTTGGTGATACGAGAATTTTAAGGGATATTAGAGCAACTGGACAGGTGGTTGATATTTTCCTGAGTTCTGGGACTTATCAAGTTGCCTTGCAACCATCTGGAATTCAAGGTAACAGAATTTTGTCTCCCTGGAGTACCGTGAATATTCTAGAGGGTGGTGCCCCGAAACCTGACGTGTCATTGTTGAGCAATAGTGGATTCAAATGCGCTCCCCTGAATGTCGCTTACGATCCTAGGGGGCGTTACTACGCTGAAACCCACACTACAGACTATGAATGCGATAATGTTCAGTGTCCTCATGCACCCACCTGGACTGCCCAAGATTTCAAGTGGGTCGGAGTGCAAAATTGCAATACAGATGAACCACTAGAATTTGTGCCTATAAATTACTCCAACTTGCTAGGAGTAAATAGGACATGGCAGGAAAAGCTTGCGGCTACAATGAGTCTAGTAACGGATTTAATTTTCAGTCAGTATAGTCCATCCAGAGTACAACTCATAACGAAATTATTGGATGATGGCAATAGCACATACACAAAAAATGAGGAAAAACGTAGACAGAACTTCATTGATTCCCTGAGTGCTAAACCATCCTGGGTAGCCATTATGCCCGTTTGGAGAACTCATACATCAGTTTGCTTAGTTGCGGAAACCTACTCAGATGGCTGGGGTGGATATCAAGTCTATAGTATTCCTGATGGAGTTTGGATTCCCGAAGTAGTCAAGACGGAGGTGTCCTCCACTTATACTATTGATGGTGAAAGTGGCGGGATACCATATTCATTGAAGAAGGGGCTGATCCGTGTTGGACAGACTTGCCGGGTGGAAAGTCCATAGGCTAAATATTGGATATCACCTTAGAGTATTGTTATTTCAGGAAAACTCAGACCAACATATACGAAAGAGGTCACCAATTAGGAACAAGCTGGATCTGTCGCATCGCGGGCTCCGCGGTAGATAAGCGGGTGGTGTGCTGCCGGGGTGGGTGAGGGGTTCTGGCGGGCGGGTTTCGGCTTGGTGCCGATGTCCGCTCCGATTCCCACAGGGCCGCTCGTTTCGCCTCTTGTGAGGCTTCCCGCCCCGGCGGCACACCAGCCGCTGGTCAGCTTGTGAATAGTATTGGGTAGTGGCCGAAATAGGGGCGGGTGGTGGAGGCGTCCATCTCTGGTGGGTCGTCGGGGTCGGGGCGGCAGCCGTGGTCGAACAGGGTCTGCACCGCTGCTGGCACTAGCCCGAACAGATGGGCGTCAACGTCGTCGCCGTCCATGAACGTGACTCCGGCGGCCAAGTCTTGGCCGATGCAGGCGTGCATGCCCTGACCAAAGCTCAGCCTCCACGGGGCAATTCCCTCGGGCAGGGTGCGGTCGGGATTGAAGTCGGCTGGGTCATCTCCGAACACTGATATATCTCGGTTCACCGACAGGAGATCGAGCGTGACCCGGTCGCCTTTGGCGATGTGGACGCCGCTCGACAGGTTCTTGTTCCGATAGCACTCGCGGGCGTCGGCGAACGTGGTCACGGTGATTTCTGCCATCTCCGGCATTTTGTCACAGAACATTCTCTGTTAGAGTCCCGAACTTGTGTACGTCCGATCAGTGCACGTCCTACCAAGTGGAGGGGAATCCATGTCCAAGCTCTTGAAAGTTCTGGCGTTGCTCTTTGCATTCGCCCTTGTTGTCGCGGCATGCGGCAACGACGATGACGACGACGGCGCCGCGCCCGCTCCGGCAGCCACTGAGGCGCCCGCCCCGGCGGCCACTGAGGCTCCTGAGCCGGTAGCAACCGAAGCGCCGGCCCCTTCGCCGGACGACGGTTGCGGCTGGGCCACTGATGGCGATATGCGAGGCGTGGACAAGGAGAATGGCGTAATCACCATCGGTAGCTCCCAGCCGTTCACCGGTCGGGCCGCTGTTGCTGGCGAAGGTCTGATTGCCGGCATCATCATTGCCGTCGACGAGGTCAACGCCAATGGCGGCATCGACGGATGCGCCTTTGAGCTCGTTTGGGAAGACGACCGCTTCGAGATTGAGCAGATGGTCACCAACGTCCGCAAGATGATCGAGCAAGACGACGTGTGGGGTTTTGTGGGCACTGCGGGTTCGCAGGCCATCCCCTCCACCTATCCCGACATCGAGGCCGCGGGCACCCCGCTATGGGGTCCGGTCTCACCCGCCGATCAGGACATCCAAGAGGTGTACCTGACCAACCCGACCCGCACTGAGCAGGGCCGAATCTGCATCGACTACTTCGCCGAGCAGGGTGCCACCAAGGTGGCAGCCATCGGCCAGGACAACGAACTGGGCGAGGAGGCGTTCAACGCCATTGACATGCAGGCCCCGGTTCACGGTATGGAGATCGTGGCCAAGGAAGAGGTCGAGGTGCTCTCCGACGCGGTTGCCCCGGCAGTGCTCTCGGTTATCGACTCGGGTGCCGATGCGGTGCTCACCGCGCTCGACGGAACCCAGAACGGTTTGGTGCTCGACCAGTTCCACGAGGCTGGTTTCGACCCATTGGTTTGCTCCGACCAGGGTTCGGCCGGTGCTGGTGGCCAGACCACGGTCGGGCTCGCCGTACCCGAAGCGGCTGACGGCTACTTGGGTGGCCTTCAGGGAGCGCTGCCCGATTCCGACATGGAGTTCGTGCAGCACTGGCTTGCGATGTGGGAGGCCTACGACGGTCCCGGCGCAGGGAGCTTGGCCCCCAACTTCAGCCTTCAGACCTATTCCATCACTCGGGCCTTCTTCGAGCTGTGGGATCGGCTGGACGGCGACTACTCCTACGAGCACTTCCACGCCACAGCCGAAGCAATGGCGGATGACCCCATCCTGATTCCGGCGATGCCAGTGCTGGCCTGTGGGCCGCTTCCTGGTGGCCACGGCTGTGCTTCGGGTGCGGGAATCGCAGAGTACGACGCTGAGACCATGTCGTGGACTCAGGTTCGGGAGTTCCTCCCGCCCGCGAGCTAATTCACTAGCTGGTCCGGGACCGCTGAGTGCCGGTCCCGGACCATCTGATCCTAGGAGCACAGCGGGTGGACCAACTCCTCCAGCAGATTGTGGCCGGACTGGAGTCCGGGTCGAGTTACGCCCTCATCGGCTTGGCCATCGTGGTCATCATGAAGTCCACCGATGTCCCCAACTTCGCCATGGCCGAGATGGGGCTGGTGGCCGCGTTCATGGCCTGGTTCTTGTCCGGCGATCCCGCGCTGGGTGGAGTCGGGTGGCCGTTCTGGCTGGCCATTGTCTTGGCGCTGGGCTTTGCCGCGGTGTTCGGGGCCGTTACCCATTACTTGGTTATTGGGCCATTGACTGGCCTGTCTCCACGGCCTTTTGCAGTTGTCTGGGGACTAGTTATTTTGATTACCAGTATTCCCTTTCTCAATGATGAAGGATTGCCTACGTTTCTTGACTGGTTCCCAGTCACATCTGGTGGCTTTTACCTCATAGTGTCTATTCCGTTGGCAATAATCGCGGCAATATTGAACTATCTTTTGGTTTATAAGTTGGTGATAGTTCTCCGCGATGTTGATCACTTCCCCTTGCTGTTGGCAACTATCGCCCTTAATTTCATCCTCGGCTCAGTCATCGAAAATGCCTGGGGGTCTACACCTAAGCGATTCGACGCCCCTTGGTCGGGAGAGACCTTCGATTTGGGCAGCACCCGGATCGGCTGGGATCAGGTGATCACTATCGCAGTGGGCATTGCCATTGCCATTGGGATGGCCCTGTTCTTCTGGTCCAAGTGGGGCGTGCGAATGAGGGCGATCGCCGAAGACGGGTCTACTGCCCGACTCTTGGGCATCAATGCCAGACGGGTATCCCTTACTGCCTGGGCAATCGGGACCTTTGTCGCCGGAGCGGCCATGATCCTCAACACCAGTTCCACGGTGCTGGAGCTAGGCAGCGCGGAGGGCCTGATTCTCAAGGGGTTCATTGCCGCAGTGCTTGGCGGGTTCACCTCACTGGGCGGCACTTTCGCCGGAGGGCTGCTCATCGGAGTGGGCGAGGCTCTGGCTGGCGGACAGATCTCCACCAGTTTGCAGCCCACCATCGCTCTGTTGGTTGTGGTAGTGGTTCTCTTGGTGGCTCCAGGGGGATTCAGCCGTACCGCCCAAACACGAGAGGTGTAGCTGATGTCTGATCAGACTCTGCCTTCACTCTATGCCCCCAAGAGTTCTCTCAGGAAGGCTGTGCCCGAATGGGTCACCACCCTCGCGGTGTTCCTCTTCTTGGCTTTCTTGCCCTGGATGCCGATCTTGGGCTGGACCGATATCTTTGACAGCAGCAACAACTTTGGGTTGGGCAACCTTGCTTTCGTTTATGCATTCACGGTTGCAGCCGTGGGGTTCAACCTACTGGTGGGCTTTTCGGGCACCCTGGGCCTAGCGGTTGCGGGCCTGTTTGCATTGGGGGCCTATGGCACCGCCGTGCTGTCGGCACCTAGCGATGCCAGGGAAGCTCTGGCCGGATATGATTGGCCGTTTTTTCTGGCATTGCCAGTTGTATGTGTCGCCGCAGCCATCATTGGCTTTATCGTGGGCTTCCCTGCGGCGCGGCTCAAGGGGTTCTTTTTGGCCATCGCCACCTTGGCTCTTGGCGAATTGATCGTCACCATCATCCGCCTCGATGAAAAGGTGTGGAGCGGCCTCAAGACCAACGGTGGCACCGGAAAGCAAGTGCCGCAGTTCCGAGTGCCGGGTCTCGACCGCATCCAAAGCGTTTACATGCTTTCGTTGGGGGCATTGTTTATCACAATGGTTGCATACGTCGTGCTTACGAATCGAAGACTTGGCCGTACACTAAAAGCTGTACGAGATATCGACATAGCTACCGGCCCGCTAGGCATTCCATCCACTTACTATAAATTGCTAGCGTTTGGAATTTCTGCCTTCGCTGCTGCCTTTGGCGGGGCCATGTGGGCACAGAACAGTTCTTTTGCCAATCCATCAGCCTTCAAGACACGGCTATTGGTGTTCTTACTGGTGGTGTTGATCGTGGGTGGACTTAGTCACAAATGGGGCCCACTGATCGGAGCTATCTTCTTCATATACTTCCGCCAGAGGTTTCAAGACACCCAGAAGCTGTTGTTCTTGTTCTTCGGCCTCACGCTACTCATGGCGGTACTCATTCTTCCGCATGGCATAGCAGCCATTCCGAAGAGAATCAGAGATAGCAGGAGAGGAAGACAAGTCCAGGACTGGTTAGAGAAACAGAAATGGATAGAGCGGTTGCAACGCAGGGCGCAAATGTTGGCGGGACAATAATGGCTGGAATTACGTCTGGTGCTGCACAGGTAGTGGAATCTGCTGCTTCCCTCGGCATCGACAACATGCATGTGTCATTCGGCGGGAACCATGTGCTCCAGGGAGTCGATTTGACCTTCGCGCCGGGCTTCAACGGGCTCATTGGGCCCAATGGTGCGGGCAAGACCACTGTGTTCAATGTGATCTCCGGCTATGTCCGCAGCAGCCAGGGCGAAGTTCGCCTACATGGCAAGGATCTCCTGCGTATGTCCCGTACCCAGCGGGTGAAGGCCGGTATCGGGCGTACTTTCCAGGCGCCTCGTCTGATTCTCGACGCCACTGTGATGGAGAACACCCTTTTGGGGCGTCATCACCTATTCCGCTGGGGACATCTGGCCGAGCTTCTGTTGTTGCCCCAACAACGCAGAGAAGAAACCAATGCCCGGCAGATCTGCATGGACATGCTTGACCGGTTCGGCTTGGCCGATGACGCCCACGAAGAAGCCGGAGCACTGTCGTTGGGTTCGCAGAAGCTGGTGGAGGTGGCCCGGGCCCTGGTGTCCGATCCCACCGTGGTGCTGCTTGATGAGCCCGCCGCCGGGCTGGGGGCTGACGACGTGACCGTGCTGCTGCGGGGATTGCGCCAGATCCAAGCAGAGCGCAACCTGTGCGTGATCATCATCGAGCACGATCTGCAACTGGTGACCAGCCTTTGCCCCAAGATCAGCGTGCTGCACTTCGGCGAGATCATCTCCGAGGGCAGCCCCGAGCATGTCACCTCCGATCCCGCGGTGATCGAGGCCTATTTGGGCCATGGTTTCGAGGCTGAGGAAGGCGGCGAGATTCACGAGGTTGAGGGGCCGCTGTCCGAGCACCATCACATTGACCACGTCGAAGAAGAGGGCACACTGGAAGAGGTGTGGACCGAAGACGACGGCCCCGAGAAGGGGGAGTCGTCCTGATGCTGCTCGAGATCAACGATCTGGTTTCGGGCTACGGCCGCCTCGAAGTGCTGCACGGCGTCTCGCTGTCGGTAGAAGAGGGCGAGATCGTGTCGGTGCTCGGGGCCAACGGAGCGGGCAAGACCACCCTGCTGCGGGCTATTTCCGGGGTGCTGGACACCTGGTCGGGATCGGTGGTGCTCGACGGAGAGAACTTGGGCAGCCTGGCCATCGAGCGCCGGGCCATGCGAGGGCTCGGCCACCTGCCCGAGGGGCGGGGCATCTTCCAGAACCTGTCAGTCAAGGAGAACATGGAGCTGGGCCTGGGGCTCCGCTCGGACGGCGCGGCGGCAATTCGCCGCGACCGCGACCGCCTCTTGGACCTGTTGCCCGCGCTGGCTGAGAAGATCGGCGAGCAGGCCTCTTCGTTGTCGGGTGGACAGCAGCAGATGCTGGCTTTGGCCCGAGCCATGATCACCCGGCCCAAGCTGCTGATGATCGACGAGCTGTCTTTCGGCCTGGCCCCCAACCTGGTGGACCAGCTTTTTGAGTTGGTGGTGGACCTGCGGGACGAGGGTGGCACTACCTTCCTGCTGGTGGAGCAGAACGCCGGGGTGTTGGAGGTTTCCGACCGCACCTACGTGCTGCGCACCGGCAACAACGACATCAGCGGGCCGTCATCGGAGCTTCGGGCCTCCCACGATCTGGTGCGGTCCTATTTGGGCCACTAAGCGCTGATGCCGGGTCTGGTGCTGGTGACCGGCGGCGCGTCGGGAATCGGTGCGGAGACCTGCCGGGTGTTGGCGGCGAGCGGATGTGATGTGGTGGCTGCCGATGTGTCCGCTGCGGCCGACGTGGTCTCACTGGACGTGACCGACGAAGTTGCCTGGGATCGGGTTTTGAACGACGTAGGGCCGCTGGCCGGATTGGTGAACTGTGCTGGCATCCGCAGCCGCAGTTCGATTGTCGATACTGAGTTGGATGATTTTGAACGCCATTTGCAGGTCAACTTGGTGGGCACCTGGCTGGGCATTCGGGGGTTCTTGCGCCGCCACCAGCCCGGCACTGCGGGGGCCATCGTCAACGTGTCTTCGGTGAACGCCGAGATCGCGGTGCCCGATCAGGCCCACTACGTGGCGTCAAAGGGGGCGGTGTCGGCGCTTACCCGGGCGGCCTCCATAGAGGCTGCGCCGCTGGGAGTGCGGGTCAACGCGGTGGCGCCGGGGCCGGTACGGACCCCCATGACCGCAGAGCGGCTCGGCGACCCCGAGCAGGCGGCCTGGTTGGATGCCCGGGTGCCGATAGGGCGGGTGGCCGAGCCTGCCGAGATCGCCGAGGTGATCTCGTTTTTGCTCAGCGACAAAGCGTCCTGCATAACTGGCGAGGTTCTATTCACCGATGGAGGGTGGCACGGAAATGCCTGATTCAACATCTCAATCGCTGAAGGGGCTGGTGCCCCTCGACGACTTCTACCACTTCGGCGTCGTGGTCACCGATCTCGATGCGGCTATGGCCGAGTGGACCGCCATCCACGGATTTGAATGGGGCCCAGTCCAGAACCGGGAGTTCATGGTTCGCCAGCCCAATGGGGTGGTGCTGGCCGAGTTCCAGTTCACCTATTCCATCGCCGGGCCGCCCCACATAGAGCTCATCACCGGCACGCCGGGCACCGTGTGGGATCCCTGCACTGCTGGCGGAGTCCATCACCTGGGCTACTGGAGCCACGACCTGGTGGCCGACGCCCAACGCCTAGCCGACGCTGGCTATGAGCCCCTGGCCTCCTATGAGGCTTCCGACGGGCGTCCGCTGGGCTTTACGTACCACTGGCTTCCAACCACCGGCCTGCGAGTGGAGCTGGTGGACGCAAACCGCCGTCAAGACTTCCTGAATTGGCTGGCTGGTGCCGACTTCCCCGCCGCCACCGACCGTTAATCTGCAAACCGCCGATAGCCTGAAAGGTGCAATGGAAACCTTCGATGTAGTCGTCGTAGGAGGGGGACCGGGAGGCTCGGCGGCCGCCCTAGCCGCCGCCCGCAGCGGCGCCTCGGTGGTGCTATTGGAGGCCGACAAGCAGCTCGGCGGCAACGCCGCTCGCTCCACCGGCTATGTGGCTTTCGCCGACTTCGACATGCAAGGCGACATCGGCGCTGACGACAGCCCCGAGCAGTACTTGGCCGATATGCAGGCCGAGATCGACCGCCAAAAGCACCGCTACGGGCTGATCTTCGACATGGACTTGGCCCAGCGCTACGCCGAGGACTCGGCCGCCACCTACCGGGAGCTCATTGAGTTGGGCTTCCGATTCGACCGGTTCCTGCCCCGGCCCGTCCAGCACACCGTGGACCGAATGGTGAGCGTGGCCGACACCGCCATGTTCACCGCGTGCTTCGAGTCGGCCCTGGCCGACGCCGGAGTGGACGTTCGCTACAAGACTCGGGCCGTGCGCTTGCTGCAAGACGACGACCGGATCTCAGGAGTGGTCTCCGATACCTGTCGGCGCTTCGGGGCGGCCAACGGGGTCATCCTGGCCGCAGGCGGGTACCAGGCCAACCCCGACCTACGGTCCCGGTTCCAACCCGAGGCCAAGGCGTCCACCCCCTACCTGGGCACCGAATTCTGCCGAGGCGACGGCCATCTCATGGGCCTGGCGGTGGGGGGCGACTTGATCAACATGACCATGATCCCTCCGCTGGTAATGGTGGGATCCGCTCTGGTTGAAGATGCGATCGCTGTCAACCGGCACGGCCGCCGCTTTCACGATGAGGCCGGCCCCTACGACGACCGAGTGGAGGCATTGGAAGCCCAGCCCGATCAGCAGGCCTGGTACGTGTTCGACAACCGAATCGCCCAGGAGAAGGCCCAGCTCGTGGATGAGATGCCCGAGCCGGCGGTGTCAGGAACCGATGCCGCCGAGCTTGCGGCGGCAATAGGGTGCGACGCCAACAGTTTGTCCCAAACGCTGGGCCGCTGGAATCAGACGGCGCAGTCAGGCACTAACCGCGACCCCGAATTCGGCCGGGTTATTTTCGGTGAGCCGCGAACCGGCATCGTCGAGCCGCCGCTGTGGGCTGCTCCCATGGTGGTGGGCATCAATTTTCCCGCCGGAGGCTTCCGGGTAAGCGCCGACATGCAGGTGCTCGATGTGTTCGGAGATGCCATTCCCGGCCTTTACGCAGTGGGCGACTGCGTGGGCGGAGTCAGCCCGGCCATCGGCCTGGGCGGGGTGAAGATCACCGCTGCCCTCACCCTGGGCCGCATCGCTGGCCAAGCTGTTGCCAATGGGCAGCAGTAGTCAGCGGCTGAGGGCGTGTTCAACGGCGATCTGGCCGAAGCAGAGGGCTTCGGACAGGTTTGATCCGTCACTGGGGTAGAGCAACCCGGAGGCTTGGCCCAATTCCCCGGCCCCGTACAGGCCGGCAATCGGGTCGCCGAAGGCGTCAAGGATGCGGCCGTGGCGATCGCGGCGGGGACCTCCGGTGGTGTTCGATCCTCCGGGCCACAGCACCACGCAGTAGTAGGGCGGCTTCTCGATGGGGATCATGGTGTCGGACGGGCGGCCCCACGGGTCGGGATCGCCGTTGCGACACAGTTGGTTGTAGGCGTCCACAGTGGCGGCCG
Source organism: Acidimicrobiia bacterium (assembly GCA_022827725.1). GTDB lineage: Bacteria > Actinomycetota > Acidimicrobiia > Acidimicrobiales > Bin134 > Poriferisocius. The sequence goes on along the minus strand of JAJEIJ010000048.1, from coordinate 71,994 downwards.
CCTGCTGGGCGGCGTCCTCGGTCATGCCCGCGGCCACAGCCGCTTCCGCGATAGTGGACCCCGGGGCGATCCAACCCTGCTCGATCTCGGCGGTGTTGTCGTCGCTCCAGTCGTAGAGTCCCACGGCCACCGCGCCGAAGTGGGTGTAGGTGAGCGGCCCGGCCTGTCGTCGGGACTCGTCGAAGAACCAATAGCAGGGCACCCGGGGGTAGGTGTTGGTGGCCGGTTCGTAGGCCAGCAGGTCGTAGTAGAAGTCGTGGCGCAACAGCGCTTGATTGTGCTCGTTGGCGAACCGGTTTCCGGTCTGGTCGCAGATCACATAGCCAGGAGGATCGATGGCGATGATGAAGTTCAGCGGCTGCCCGTCGTGGTCGAAGTGGCCGATGGCCCGGCCGATCATCTGGTTCATGTGCCACATGGAGGCCCCGACCCCGGCGGCCATGCGCACCCCATCGCCGGTGTTGTTGGGGTTGCCGTAGAAGTGCGCGGGATAAACCCGCAGGTGGTCCCGCTTGAGATCTTCGTCGAACTCATAGCCGCCGCAGGCCAGCACAACGCCGCGTCGAGCGCCCAGAGCATTTGTTTGACCGTCGCTGGTCACAGTCAACCCGGTCACCCGGCCATCGGCATCCTGGATCAGCCGAGACGCCGCAGTGTCCCACCGGATGGGGATGTCCCGTCGAGCGACAGCGGCAGCCAGCCCATCGAAGAACCGGGGACCGCCCCCGGCCGCGGCGGCCAACCGCTCGGCCACCCCGCCGGGCTGCACGGCCACAATCGCCTCCGCCCCCTCGAAATCAGGATGCTCGGCTCCCGCTGAGGCCACCATGTCCAGGCCGCCGATGACGTCCTCAAACCAATGCGGCAGACTCGCAGCCCGTTCCGACCAGGCATGGGTCACGTCGAAGGGCACCATGCCCGAGGCGCAGGCATCCAGATAGCGGGCCCCGGCGTCCACATCGGTCACCGTCATCACCATGCCCCCCGACATCCGGGTCGACGGGGTGTGGCGGTACTCGGGGCTCTTCTCCACCAGCACCACCGAGGCGCCGGCATCGCAAGCGGTGATGGCCGCGGCCGTGCCCGCCGCGCCGAATCCCACCACCACCACGTCGTAGGTCTCGTCGAATGACTCGGTTGCCATCAGAAATCCCCGCCGTCGAGGGTCACTGCCTGGCGTACGATCATGCCGTCGGCCACCTCAAAGCGATCAGTGCCCGAGGTCCCGTCGCCAGGGCCGCCCACCAGCGTCCAGGCCACTGCCACCAATGTCCCTTCCAGTCGGGGCTCGGCGAACTCCACCCGACCGTTGCCCAGCCGCTCGGGCACGGTGGTGAAGTAGCCGGCGATGGCGTCGCGGCCGGAGTAGGCCACATCCCGCACCAGCACCGCGTCGGCGGCATAGTCGGCGGCCATGGCCTCCGGGTCGCCGGAGTGGACCGCGGCCAGATGGTCCTCAACCACAGTCAAGGGATCACGCATGGGCTATTTCTGCGACGCACCACTAGGCATTGGTCACGCCAAGGCTGAGGCCCCCGTCGACGGTAAGAACCGAGCCGGTGGCCCATTCGGCCCCGATCAGGTACTCGAACGCCTCGGCAATCTCGGCAACGGTGCCGATGCGGCCCAAGGCATGAGCCGGCCCCAGCCCCTCCAGCCGGGCCTTGGCCTCCTCGTCGCCCATCAGCCCGGCCCGCTGGTTGATCTCGGTGAACACGGCACCAGGCCGCACGCAGCCCACCCGCACCCCCTGCGGTCCCAGTTCGGCGGCCAGTACCCCAGTGAGCGCCTCCAGCGCCCCCTTGGTGGCGGCGTATGGGGCCACGCCGGGAAAGGCCCGCTGAGTGTGGACCGACCCGACGAACAGGACGCACCCTTGGCGCTCCCGCAGGTGGGGCAGCGCCTCGCCCACCAGCATCATGCCCGCCACCACGTTGGTATGGAACACGTCGAGCAGGGCTTGTTCGTCCAGTTCGTCCACCGGACCCCGGTACATGTTGGCTGCATTGCTGATCAGGGCGTCCAAACCGCCGCCGTGGTCCACCGCGGCCTCGATCATGGCGGTGCGGTCGCCTGCCTCGGTTACGTCTCCAGCCAACGCCCGACACCGGTCACCCACCCCAGCCGCCACCGCTTCCACCTTGTCCTGACGACGGCCGGTGATGGTCACCCGCGCCCCTCGGCCAGCCAAGTGCCCCGCCGCTCCCGCGCCGATGCCCGAACCGCCCCCGGTGATCAACACGGACATGCCGTCGATTGGCTTCATCGACTTGCGACCTTACTGGGCAGCCGTCAAACCATCAGGGTCATGAGATGGCTAGGGTCAAGCTATGGGTTACCGAGTGGAGATCGACCAGGATGAGTGCATGAGCTCGGGGCGGTGTGTGGCCGACTACCCCGCAGCCTTCGCCTTTGACGACGACGAACTGGCCTCAGTGCTGCCCACCGCCGGAAACCTGACCGACCAACAGCTGCTCCGGGCCTCCCGGAATTGCCCCTCTCGAGCCATCCAGGTCTTCGACGCCGACGGCACCCTCCTGGAGTAGCTTCGACCGCCGCGTTCCACGCCGACCCCCGCTGATTTGCAGGCGGACCACTAAGGTTTGCGCTCGTGACGAAATCGATCATTGTGACCGGGGCCGGACACGGCATTGGAGCGGAGATCGCCCGCCAAGCGGCGGCGGGCGGCTATCGGGTGGGGGTGCTGGACATCAATGCCGACGCCGCAGATGAGATTGCCCGGTCTTTGCCCGATGCGGTGCCCTTGGTGGCGTCAAGCACCGATTCCGGCGCAGTCGAGGCTGCGCTAGATGCCTTCGGCACCCCCGATGCGCTGGTGAACAACGCGGGCATTGTGCGGTTCACCCCGCTGGTCGACCACACGGAGGACGATTGGCGGGCGGTGGTAGATGTGAACCTCAACGGCCCGTTCGTGTGCGGTAGAGCCGTGGCCCGCCGCATGATCTCCGAGGGCCGCAAGGGATCGATAGTCAACATCTCCTCCATCAACGGCATCGCGCCCGGCCCCAATTCCGGGGCCTACAGCCCGACCAAGGCCGCCGTGATCCAGCTCACCCGGCAGATGGCCATCGAATGGGGCTCGGCCGGCATCCGGGTCAACTCGGTGGCTCCCGGCATCATCGACGACGGCATGTCGGCCCCCGTCCTGGCCGACCCCGAAGTGCGGGCCACCCGCTCGGAACGCACCCCCAGCCGGCGGCTGGGCACCGCTGACGACATTGCCAAGGCCGTGATGTGGCTGTGCTCCGACGACGCCGAATACGTCAACGGTCACAATTTGGTGGTGGACGGCGGCGTGGTATCCACCGTGCTGGCCGGAATGCCCCGCCCCGCGTCGATCGACGGCGTCGAGGAATGAAGCCGACCCCCACAACCTGATCCAAGGAGAGAAACCGCAATGGCAGAGATCACCCTCACCCGGTTCGACGAGGTGCGCGACGCCTACCGGCAAAAGGGCCTCAAGCAGGCGCTGTATGACGCGGCCGGGGTGATCATGGCCGACACCCTGCTCACTCTGTGGGGTGACGATCACCGCCGTCGCCGCCGGTTGGAGAATCGGCTGTTCCGCCGGGAGACGTTTGAGCACTATGAGCGGGATCTGCTTCCGCTGGCAGTGGACAAGCAGTTGGATCCGGCCGCGGCCGAGGGAAAGGGCGATGTGGTGCCCCTGGCCCGCAGGATCGTGGTCAACCTCACCGCGGCCGCCGCCGGCGTGGACTACTCAGAGGGCACGGCAGAAGAGACCGATCGTCTGTTCTCCTATGCAGTCAAGTTCAGCGAAGGCGCCACTGCGGTTCACAGCACGAGAGACCCCGAGGAGTTGAGAGCCGAGGTGGCCGAGGCGCTAGAGGGCTGGGACAAGGAGTTCTTCGCTCCATCGCTGGACCGCCGCACCGAGCTCTTCGAGCGGTTCAGAGCGGGCGAGATCGAAGAGGACGACCTGCCCAAAGATGTGCTCACGGTGCTGGTCCGCAATCAGGACTCCCTGGATCTGCCCCGAGATGTGGTTCGCCGAGAGGTGGCCTTCTACATGCTGGCCGGAATGCACTCAACCGGGGCGGCTACAACTCACGCCGTCCATGGCGCATTCGGCTGGTTCGACGATTACCCCGAAGACCGAGCCCGCATGATCGAAGATCCGGTGTTCCTCCAGCACTGCGTGCATGAGTCCATGCGACTGCACCCGGCCAGCCCGGTGGCCCGCCGGGAGGCCGTCGAACCGGTCACGCTGCGAAGCGGCACCGAGATGGCGGTAGGAGACTTCGCGATGTTCGACCTGTGGTCGGCCAATCGGGACACCGAGGTGTTCGGGGACGACGCCGACAGTTTCAACCCGCTCCGCTTGATCCGCGACGACGTGCCCCGGTGGGGTCACACCTTCGGCGGAGGACGTCACGCCTGCATCGGCATGGAGCTCGACGGCGGCGTTCCTGCCGACGAGAACACCGGGGCCCCCATCCTTTTGGGAACGGTGGCGCTGATCTTGCGAGGTCTGCTGGTGCGTGGGGCCCAGCGGGACCCCGACAATCCCCCCCAGCAAGACCCCAACATCGCTCGGGTCTGGTGGGGCACATATCCCGTGCTGTTCTGATAGGCAGATCACCGATGGAGGGGCCCACTGGCGAGCTTGAGGACCGGAGTCTGCGCCCGCTGACCGGGGAATTCTGGGCCGCGGTGAACCGGGGTGAGTTGGTTCGACCGGTGTGCAACGACTGCGGGCAGAGCTTCTTCGTTCCCCAGTTCGCCTGTCCCTACTGCCAGAGCACTAACTGGGACTATCAGCCCAGCATTGGCCGAGGCCGGGTCTACAGCCACACCACTATCCACCGTCCACCAACCCCGGCGTTCACCGCTCCCTATGTGATGGCCGACGTGGACGTGGAGGAGGGGTGGCACCTGCTCACTTGGATCGTGGACTGTGAGCCCGATCACGTGGAGATCGGTATGCCGGTGAGAGTGCGGTTTGTCAACGGCCCCGACGGCCACCTCCTTCCGGCGTTCGCCCCTGCGGAGGCAGCCCGGTGAACGTGGGTTTGGCCTTCGCCCGCAACGCGGCCCGCCATCCTGGCGACCCCGCCATATTCGGCGAGCGGGAGTTAACCAACCGCCAGCTCGACGAACGCACCAACCGCATCGCCAATGCCCTGTTGGAAACCCATGGCCTGGGCAAGGGCGACCGGGTGGCCCTGCTGGTGGCCAACCGTCCCGAGGTGGTGGAGGTGCTGGGCGGCATCACCAAAGCCGGCGGCTGCTATGTGGGGCTCAATTTCCGGCTCGGCCCGGTGGAGCTGGAGCAGGTGTTCGACAATGCCGACCCGACCCTCGCCATCACCGACACCGAGCACCGAGACCAGCTCGACGGGTTCGACCTGCCGATTATCGACATCGACCGCGATCTGGACGCTCTGGCCGATGCCGCCTCGGCCAAACCCCCGGCCACCCTCCATCAGGTGCGCCCGGAAGACGACTTCTGCATTGTGTACACCAGCGGCACCACCGGGCGGCCCAAAGGGGTGTACTTCGACCACGCCCGGGTGCTCCAGCACGCCACCGTGGCCTGCCTGGAATACGAGATCGATCGCCGCAGCCGCTACCTCATCCAGATTCCCCACAACTCCAGCGTGAACATCACCATCCTCCCGTGCCTGATCATCGGAGCGGCCCAGGGGTTTGTCGACAGCCGCAACTTCGACCCGGTGCGCTACGCCCGCCTGGTGGAAGACCATGGGGTAAGCCACTCGTTTCTGGTGCCCACCCAGCTGATGCGCCTACTCGACCGACTAGACCGTTCCGACGACCACAGGCTGGGGTCGCTGCGCACGCTGGGCTACGGCTCTTCGCCCATCTCCCCCGACCGCCTGGCCGAGTTGGTGGAGCGCTTCGGTCCGGTGTTCAACCAGCTCTACGGCATGGCCGAGATCGCCTCCATCGGCACCATCCTGCGCAAGGAAGACCATGTGCGGGGCTTGCAGGAGCGGCCCGAGCTGCTGTCGTCGTGCGGGCAGCCGTCGTATGCGGTGGACGTGCGGGTGGTGGACCCCGACGGCCGCGACATCTCGGTAGGGGAGCGGGGCGAGGTGATCTTCGGCGGCCCCCACGTGATGAAGGGCTACTTCCGCGACCCTGAGCGCACCGCCGAGGCGCTGCGGGATGGCTGGATGCACAGCGGCGACGTGGCCGAAGTCGACGAGGAGGGCTTCATCTACATCGTCGACCGGATGAAGAACCTCATCATCCGCGGCGGGCTCAACATTGCCCCCACCGAGATCGAGAACGTGCTGTACCGCCACCCCGCTGTGCTGGAGGCGTCGGTGATCGGCGTGCCCGACCCCGAGTGGGGCGAGGCCATCTTGGCCGTGGTCGCCCTCAAACAGGGGGCCTCGGCCGACGACCAAGAGCTGCGGCTGTGGTGCCGCCAATCGGAGCTCACCTCCATCAAGATCCCCGAGCGGGTGGAGTTCACCGACTCGCTGCCCAAGAACGCGGTGGGAAAGATCGCCAAGGAGGAATTGCGAGCCCGCTATTGGGGAGAAGGCCGGCAGGTGTGAGCGGCACCCATCCGCTGCACCGAGTGGCCATCGTCGGGGTGGCGGCCACCGAGATGGCCCGCCAGCTCGATACCACCTCGGCGGAGGTCTCCCTTCGGGCTGCGCTGGCTGCCCTCGACGACGCCGGACTGGGTGTGGCCGATGTCGACGGGGTGGCCGCCCGCTGGCCCGGACCAGGAGGAACCGTGTTCCAGCCCGGCTCCGCCGACTGGGCCGAGGTATTCGGCCAGCCACTGCGCTGGGTGTGCGACACCTACCCCCAGGGAGTTCCCGGCGCGCTGGACGCCGCCGCCGCGGTGGCCGCCGGTTTGTGCGAGACAGCGCTGGTGTTCGGGGGCCAGGCCGGGGTCATGGGCGGGTCGGCGGTGGCCGACTACACCCGGCCCGACAACGAGTTCATCGCCTGCTGGGGTTCGCTCACCGCGGCTCAGTTCGCCCTGGTGGCCCAGGTATACCGGCACCGCTATGCCCCCGACCCCGAACAGTTGGCTGCCATCGCCGCCGCCATCCGCAACGCCGGGTCGGCCAACCCGGCGGCGGTTATGGCCGGACGGGGTCCTTACACAGCCGCCGACGTTCTGGCTTCGCCGATGGTGGCTGAACCGTTCCGGCTGCTCGACTTATGCCTGGCCACCGAGGGGGCTGCGGCAATGGTGATCACCACTGCCGAGCGGGCTCGGGCACTAGCCCAGGCGCCGGTGGCCATCCTGGGCGGGGGATCGGAGTGGCACCGCCAGCAATACGTGAACCCGCCTCGCTACGACGAGGTCTGGGGGTTGGGGGCCGACGCTGCCCGGCGGGCGTTCGAGCTGGCCGGGCTCGGGCCGCACGACGTGGACGTGTTCGAGCTCTATGACATCAACACCTACGAAGTTGTGCGCCAGTTCGAGATGCTAGGGCTGTGCGCCGAAGGCGAGGGTGCCGAGTACTTGTGGGAGGCGGGCATCGGCACCGACGGCCACCACCCCCTCAACACCGACGGCGGCCTGCTCGGCTACAGCCACATCGGCTGGGGCGGCCCCACCCTGAAGATCGTCGAGGCCGTACGCCAACTGCGAGGCACCGCCGGCCCCGGCCAAGTCCCTAACGCCGAAGTCGCCCTAGTCACCGGCGCTGGCGCCGGCGCCCAATACCACAACGTGATGGTGCTGGGCCGGGGCTAGCTTCTCAGGATCGGTTTGCCGCAGGGTGTTGGTATGCTGGCGGCGTGAAGATCGCTTCTGAGTCGGAGGCTGCCGAGCGGCGGAGGCTCAAGTACGAGGCCAACGAGGCCGAAAACGCTCGTCGCGAGGCGGCGGGTGAGCCATCGGAGGTATTTACTGTGGACGAGCTGCGCTCCATGGCAGCCCGTATTCGTGCTGGTGAGCCCATTGACGAGGTGATTGGCTGAGCGCTCGTGACAAGGGGGCGCAAACTTGGACTGTAGATGCCCGGTCATCACGGGCTGCGCTCAACCTGTGGCGTTCCGGCAAGACTGCCGATCAGATTGCAGAACTTGCCGACGGAATCATCGCCCTTGCGAATCGGTCTCTAACGGAACTTCCCGGCGAGGCTGAGCCGGGCATGTACCCGATGCGTCGATGGGCGCTCATCGCTGGGACAAAGGTGTCGATAAGGGTGTATGAACCGCAAGGCAAGTTTGATGTCGTTGATATCGAGGACTACTGACCTCTCAGCTCTCGCGGTCTGAACTTTCAGCCCAGTCCAGTTCCGTCTGCATGGCCTCCTCGCCGCGGCGGCCGATGGTTAGGAGGCGGGGGTCGTGGGAGCGGCCGTCTAGCCAGGCGCGGATGGCTCGCATTGATGCGGTGAAAGAGCGGACTCGCTCAAAGCGGGCGGCATAAGTCAGCCGCTCCTGATCGAGCGGGTGGCCGTAGGAGGCCGAGTCGTCAATCGAACACCAGCCGGAGAAGCGGCGGGTGAAGGCCACGTCGCACATTGGATCACCGGGCCAGGCCCGCTCCCAGTCCAAGATCCCGCCTAGTTCCCCTGGTCCAGTCCAGCTCAGGTTGGCAAACCGGAAATCGCCGTGGCACCACACCGCAGGCTCGTCGCAGTCGGGCCGATTCGCCCCCAGCCAAGCCAACGCAGCCTCGAATTCGGGGTGGCGGTCCGGGGCGGCCCGCCGATAAACGGCCTCGGTGCGGTCTAGTTCGGCGTCATAGGCCTCGGCCACCGTTACCAGAGCCGTCAGCTCGTGGAGCTGGCCCAACGCCCGGGCCGCGGCCGCGATGTACTCCGGCTGGTGCTCCGTCACGTCCCCGAGTCGCAGCACCCTGCCCGGAATCCGGGTGTGGACGCCAAACGGCCGGCCGATGGGGTTGTCGGCATTGGGCTGCACGGCCAACACCCGGGGTGCAGGCGCTACCCCCTCAACACGGCGTAGGTTGGCCGCCTCCACCTCCGGGTCATAAGGGTCAAGCGGTCCACCCGTCGGTCCCACCCGCACAATTACATCGTCCACCGCCAGCGTCACCCACGAAAACCCCCGGCTGAGCCGCTCGACTCGGGGCACAGCGTCTACCCCGTCGAACACCTCGGCCACGGCTTTCCCTACTGCCGAAGGCGACAAGTCCACCGAATGAGCGTATCGGGATAATGCCAACTCGCTGATGGCCGACACCCAGAGCGGGCCGGACTGGGAGGTAACGTCGCCCGAAGTGTTGGATGGGCAGGCCGCATGAGAGCGCAGCCGAGGAGGGGCCGGGTCGGGTCGGTCATGACAGCGGGAATCCTGGCGGTGGCCTTCGGGGCTTCGCTCGGCTTTCTCCCCGGCTACTTCGTTGCCGATGTCCAAGACGACCTCGGCATTTCCCGTACCCAAGTGGGCCTCCTGGTGAGCTTGCACTTTGGATTCACCGGGCTTGGGTCGGTGCTCGGCGCCCGGATCACCGAGTGGGTCGGGGTTCGGGCGTCGGTGGTAGCCGACCAGCTGATGGTGGCGGTGGCAGCCTGGGGGTCGGCGCTGCTCGACAGCTATCCCGCGTTGGTGGCCGCGGCGATTTTCGCCGGTTTCGGCTATTCCCTGTCCACAGCATCCACCAACAAGGCGGTGGCCGATGTCGTTCCTGCCAATCGGCTCGCGGTGGCTCTTTCGGCCAAGACGGCTGGGGTCCCGACCATGGCGCTTTTCGCATCGGCAATAGTTCCGTGGGCATCGGAGCGATGGAGCTGGAACGCCACGGTCATGGCCACCGGGACCCTCGCCCTGCTCAGTGCGGTGGTGGCCCTCTTCGCCCTTCCTGGTCGGGAAGCCAGCGGTCGATCTGCCGTCAGATCCGAAGCGGTGTCACTTGCTCGTCAGGGCGGGGGCAGCTCTCGCGGGGAGTTGGTGCCCAAGGGGTTCTGGTGGTTTTCGGTGGCCGCGTTCTTCCTGGTGGGGTCATCGCAGCCGCTGTTCTCCTGGATCGTTCGCTACTTGGACGAGTCGGTGGGGCTGGCCAAAACCACCGCGGGTGGGATTGCCTCTGTGGCTGCGGGCATCGGTGCGGTCACCATGGTGCTGGGCGCGCTGCGCGCCGACCGGATCGGCCCAACTCGACGGGTGCCGTTCATCATCGGCCTTACTGCGGCGATGTCTGTGTCAATAGCCGTTATCCCATTGGGATTCGCCCTCGACGTCGTGGTGGTGGGGGCAGCCGCGGTAGGGGTGGTGATGGGTATCGCCACCCAGCTCGTCGCCGTCGGATCAATGCATGCCGCGGTGGTGGATCGGGCCCCTCGTGCCGTGCAGCGGGCCACGGGAATCACCATGACCGGCTATTACCTGGGCGCTCTGGCTGGACCGGTTAGCTTCGGCGCGCTGGTGGACTGGCTCGGCACCTACACCTGGGCCTGGCTGGCCATGGCTGCGGGCGGCGCGGTAGGCGCTGCTGTTTTCGTCCGAGCCAACCGGGTGGGCGATGTTGTGTCTTGACCAGTGGCCGAACGACGGCCAAGCTCGCTGACGGGTTCCCCGGGGTGAGGCAATGAGCTACGAGCACGTTTTGGCGCCGGTTGAGATCAATGGGCTGAAGATCAAGAACCGAGTGGTGCGCACCGCGCACGGCACCAATATCGGGCAGGGGCGAATCACCGACGAACTGATCGCCTACCACGAGGCCCGGGCCGCCGGTGGATGCGGGCTGACCATCTTGGAGGCGGCCTCGGTCCACCCCACCGACATGGGCACCCTGTGGCTGCACGACGCCTCGGTGGTGGACGACTACCGGCGGCTGATGAGCCGGCTGGCCCCCTACGGCATGACGGTATTCCAGCAGCTCGGACACCTGGGCTACGAGGGGGTGACCGCCGACGGCGGGCCGCCGTGGTCGGCATCGGAGCTTCCCGGTCCCAGCATCCGCCGCCCGGCCAAGCCCATGACCGCCGACGACATCGCCGAGCTCACCGATGCCTTCGCCCAAGCCGCCCGGTGGAGTGTCGAGGGGGGCGTCCATGGTGTGGAGGTCCACATCGCCCACGGTTACCTGCTCCAGCAGTTCATGTCGTCGGCCACCAACCAGCGCACCGATGAATACGGTGGCTCGTGGGAGAACCGCATCCGCCTGGCCCGCGAGGTTGTTGGCGCGGTGCGGGCAGCGGTTGGCCCCGAGATACCGCTCGGCGTGCGGATCGGATCAGAAGCCGTGGGCGACGGGGGAGTGACAGAACACGATTGCGCCGGGTTGGTGAGGGTGCTGGCCGACGACGGCCTCATCGACTACGTGAACCTCACCTACGGCAGTTGCCTTCGGCCCCACAAGATCATAGGCGGGATGCACGAGCCTCCCGGTTACGAGTTGGAGGCCGCTGCTCCGGTGGTGGCTGCTGTGGATCTGCCCGCCATCGTCACCGGCCGGTTCCGCACCCTGGCCGAGGCCGACCAATTGATCGCCGAAGGGGTGGCCGACATGGTGGGCCTCACCCGAGCCCACATCGCCGACCCCGATCTAGTGGCCAAGAGCGTCGAAGGCCGGGAGGCCGAGGTTCGCCCCTGCATCGCCGGCAACGATGGCTGTGTCGGCGGCCTCAACCGGGGCCGCCTCTCCTGTGCCGTCAACCCCGCAGTGGGCCGCGAACTGGAGTTCCCACGCTTGGAGCCGAGCACCAAACCCCTACAGATTGTTGTTGTCGGCGGCGGACCCGGTGGCATGGAAGCGGCCCGACGGGCCGCCGAGCAGGGTCATTCCGTGGTGTTGTTCGAGGCCCGCGACTGCCTGGGCGGCGCGGTCCGACAAGCCCAAGAGCTACCCACCCGGGCCTTGCTGGGCGACATCTGCGACTGGCAAGAGCGAGAGCTGTCCCGGCTCGGCGTTGATGTGCAGTTTAACCAAGCCGCCGATGTTGAGTCAGTCACCGCTGCTCGCCCCCACCTCGTAGTTGTGGCCACCGGTGCCACCGGCGCCGAACTCCCCGACACCAGCACAATGCCCAAGGGCGCCACCGCCGTGGTAAACGACCGCTTCGGCGGCTACGAGGCCCTAGGCCTCGCCGAATGGCTGGCCACCCGAGGCTTAGCCGTAACCCTGTCCACCCCCGGCCGCCGTGTAGCCGCCAACGCCCTGCTCGACCTGGTGGTCCAACCCGCCCTGGAGCGCCTCCAGGCCCTCAACGTCAACATCCAAACCAAAGTCGACCCCCCGCCCGAAGCCCACCTCACCCTCACCGTGGCCAAACACGCCCACAACCCCCTATCCACCGATCTCACCGACGCTGGTCTCAATGTCCAAGTCATTGGCGACGCCCGCGAACCAGGCACCATCCTCACCGCCATCACCGACGCCCACGGTGTTGAATTCGGCTAGCTACCTCGGCGGAGACCGACGCCAGACCGCAATCGACCCTATTGGAATGAAACGAACTCTGGGGTGGGGGTGAGTTCTAGGACTTGTTGCGGGGTGGCCATGGGGGAGTCTTCGTCGTAGAAGTTCTTCCAGCCCCAATAGAACTGGTCGGCGTCAGGTTCGTTGGTCAGAAAGTTCCAGGTGTTGTACTTGAGATTGAGAGGGCCTTGGCCGTCCATGTGGATCAGCACCGCCAGCTCTGGGGGCGTGTCGATGAGTTCGCGGTCGGTGATCATGGAGAACCGGAATTGGTGGAGGACGAGCAGCTTCTGTGGCAGGGCCTCTTCTCGGACGATCCCGGCCAGCCACTCCACCACATGGTTGATCTCGGCCGCGTCCACTGTGCCGATCTGCTTGAGATGCACCTCGTGGGGCTTGAGCCTCCACTCAGGATCGAGGGCTAACCCCACATGGGGCAGGCGCAGGAACTCCTCGTACATCTTCGCCTGCGTCAGAAAGTCGCTTCGCCCCGACTGAAGGTCCAGCACCACGTACATGTCATTGGCGGCCGCAGCCTCGATCCAAGGCCTGATGTCGTCCTTGAATGTCCCCACCGAGTAGTCGCCATCGCTGCCGGCGCTGGCCGATGCAACGGTGGCGATGATCTCAAAGGTGGGCAGCACCGCATAACCATCGCCGTCGTAGCCCTGGGAGATGGATCGGAGGCGCTCAACCCCGGCTTCGGGACCCTGTTCCCCCAGCACGCCCAGTGCTGATGTCGCCGGGTGGCCGTACAGGGCCACCAAGCGGCGGCTAATGCCTGAGTCGAACATAAGCAGGCCGCCCCCGGGAATCTCATGGCCCCTGCGGATGACCTCCAACTGCCATAGCGCGTCCTCGCTGAGATCCTCTGCTAATTCCACTTCCGAGGCCTCCAGAAGCGTCTTCCTGGTGTCCGGGGGGAGGGCTCTGAGGTCGCCGGTGGCCACGATCACCGTGTTGCCAACCTGGTGTGCAAGGGCCGCGGCTTGCTCGTCGTTTGCCACCAGCCACACGCGCTGGGGTACCGGCTCGGGAGTCGGGGTGTCTGCCGGCTGCTCGTCTACCACGGCGGGCTGGAGGTCCAATTTGGCCGCATCTCCTGGGCCAGAGGAGGACCCCCGGATCGCGGCCACTGCTAATCCGGCGATGGACGAAGGGGTGCCAGCATCATTGGCCCCGTCGCCTTCGGCTGTGGGGGACGCGGTGATGGACGCGTGCGTAGTGGTTGAGGCCGTTCCAACCGGCAGGCACGACGTTGCAACCGCAGCCAGCGCAACAACGATGATCCAGTAGGGGCGAAAACGGATTCGCAACTAAGGCTCCTTCAGATTTCATCAGGCCTTGTCGCCAAATCGGCGCAATGCCCGTTTTGAAATCCGCATGCCCTGGCTCGAATCCGATCTCTCGAACAAGAACCCCCTACAAAACGGCGAACCATACGCTAGCGGAGCAACACCCCCCTGTTAAGGGCATTGCCAAGATTCCGCCCACCGCCCGGAGCGGCACGTTTGTCGGGCCGCGTGCCTACTGCTCGGTGGTGCCGAGGTAGGAGGCTTGTAGGTCGGGGTGGGCCAGGAGGTTTTCGGCTGTGTCGTCCAGTACCACTCGCCCGGTTTGCAGCACCCAGCCCCGGTCGGCGATGGACAGGGCCATGTTGGCGTTCTGCTCCACCATGAACACGGTTAGCCCGGCTTCATGGATCTGCTGGATCAGCTCGAAGTTCTGTTGCACCAGCGCAGGGGCCAGCCCCATGGAGGGCTCGTCCATGAGCAGAATCTGGGGGCGGGCCATCAGCGCCCGGCCGATGGCCACCATCTGCTGCTCGCCCCCCGACAGGGTGCCGGCCTTTTGGTTCAGACGCTCCTTCACCCGGGGGAACAGCTCGAACACCCACTCCCGGTCGGTGGCGATCCCATCGGAGTCGGTGCGCAGAAACGCCCCCATCTCGAGGTTCTCGCCCACCGTGAGGCGTTTGAACAGCCGCCGGTTCTCCGGGACCATGGTCACCCCCAGCGCTACTCGCTCCCGGGTGGATTGGGTAGTCACCACCTGCCCGTTGAGCACCACATCGCCAGTGGTGGGCTTCACCATGCCCAGGATCGTCCGCAGAGTGGTGGACTTTCCGCTGGCGTTGCCCCCCAACAGGCACACCAGCTCGCCGGAGTAGATGGCCAGGTCCACATCTTTGAGGATGTGGACCGCTCCGTAGTGGGTGTTCACCCCCCGCATCTCCAGCACCGGTGACTCAACTCCCATCGGTCGTCTGCCCCAGGTAGGCCTCGATCACCTGCGGGTTGGCCGACACCTCGGCGTAGGTGCCCCGGGCGATGGCCTCGCCGTGATCCAGCACCACCACCCGGTCGGAGATGTCCCGCACCACCGACATGTCGTGTTCGATGAGCACGATGGTGTAGCCCATCTCGTCGCGGAGCTTGCCGATGAGCTGGGTGAGCTCGGCAGATTCCACCGGGTTCATGCCCGCCACGGGCTCATCCAGCAGAAGCAGCTTGGGGCTGGTGGCCATGGCCCGGGCGATCTCCAAACGGCGGCGGTTGGCATAGGAAAGCACTGAGGCCGGCTGGTCGAAGCGGTACCCGGTGAGGCGGGTGCCGAAGAAGCCCAACACCTCCTTGCCCCGATCTCTTACTAGCGCCTCCTCGGTGCGGAACCGGCGGGTTTGGAGCAGGGCGTCGAGAATCCGTTGCCGGGTGCGGCAATGCTGGGACACCATCACGTTTTCCAGCACCGTCATGTTGTTGAACAGCCGCACGTTTTGGAAGGTGCGGGCGATGCCCCGGGCGGTGATCTTGTTGGGGTCGAGCCCCAGCAGCGACCGGCCCTGGAACAAGAGCCGGCCCTCGGTGGGCTTCACCATCCCGCTGACCACGTTGAAGAACGTGGTCTTGCCTGCTCCATTGGGGCCGATCACCGCCACGATCTCGCCCTCTTCCACGGTGAAGTCCAGATTGTTGAGGGCGTGCAGACCCCCGAACTCCACATGCAAGCCGGTGATCTCCAGCATCGGGTGGGAACTCACAGCCGGCCCCCTATGGGGTTGCCGCCTTCGTTGTGGGCGTCATCGGCCGCAGCCTGGGCCCGTAGCCAGACATCTTGGTTCATCTCGTCGATGTGCAGCTCGCGGGCTCGCCTCTTATTGGGTATCAGGCCCTCGGACCGCTGGAGCATCATCCACACCAACAGCGCGCCGTAGATGAGTATCTTGTACTCCGCGAACTCTTGGAGAAGCCCCGGCTGATTCGGGCCCCCCAGTATGCCGATGAGCACTACGGCGCCGGCGATGACGCCGGGGATGTTGCCCATGCCGCCGAAGATCACCACCACCAGGATCACAATCGACACGATGATGGCGAAGCTGTGGGGGAACACCGATCCTACTTTGGCCGACAAGATCGCCCCGCTGAACGATCCCAGCACCGCGCCGGTGACGAACGCCATGAGCTTGGCGCTCACCGTGTCCACCCCCATGGCCTCGGCCACGTTCTCGTCTTCCCGGATGGCCATCCAGGCCCGGCCGATGCGGGAGTTCTCCAACCGCCAAGAGACATAGACAGCGATGGCGCAGAAGGCCAGCACCAGATACAGCACCGACCGGGGCTCGAATCCCCGCACGGTGGCCAGCCCGAACACCTCCACCCCGGGGACGTTGGTGATTCCCTGAGCGCCGTTGAACGTGCCCGAGAGCCAGTCGGACAAGAGCAAGACACGGATGATCTCGCCGAATCCCAGGGTGACGATGGCCAGGTAGTCTCCCCGCATCCTGATCACCGGGGCGCCGATGAACAGCCCCGCCAGCCCGGCCAGCAGCATGGCCGCGAACAGGGCTCCGAACCACGGTATCTCAGGATCGAACCGGGGCGATCCCGGCGAGGTGAGCACGGCCACGCTGTAGCCGCCCACCGCGAAAAATGCCACGTATCCCAAATCCAGGATCCCGGCCAGGCCCACGATGATGTTGAGCCCCAGCGCCAACAAGATGAAAAGCCCTACGTTGGCCAGCAGCTCGTTGGTGAGTCGTCCCAAGAACAGCGGGAGCACCACGATGGCGGCCACGGTGAGCACAAGATTCATCACCCGCCTGGTCGGCATGCGCCGCCATGCTGGTCGAGCTGATTCGGACCCTCCGACTGTGGCTGCGCCATCACCACGGGCTGTCCTTCCGTCTCGGGCCGGTGAAGCTCGATAGGCCGCCAGCCCAGTCATCACCCCCACTGCTGTGGCCGCTACCGCGATGGCCGCGGGGTAGGTGAGCCCGCGCTTGGGACCATAGAGCCAGTCCGACACCGCCTCGACGTGGAAGCCCTGGGTCAGATCGGTGATCACGCTCTCCAGCACCGCGGTCCCGAATACCGACAACAAGACGGTCACCGTCGTTCGGCTGGTCCGGGAGCCTGCCCAGTGCATCCCGCCGCCCAGAGCTCCGGTGCCCGCCCCGATCGCCGGCCAGATGAGCGTCCCCAGCCATACCGACTCCTCAAACTCCAAGATGTCCAAAAGCTGGGGACTCCAGTTGACCAGCGGGTCGCGGATGTAGAAGTGAGTGATCCCCAACACCAGCAACGTGAGGCCGGCGTTGCCCAACAGCCCGGCGATCGCCCCAGCCGCAACGTCCCGACCGCCCCGGGTGTAGGCCGCCATCCCCTCGAGCACTTGCTCTCGGCCTACCCAGTAGCCCACCACCAGCGGCAGCCAAAGCAACGACAGATAGCCGAGGCTCAGGACCGGATCGATCAGCAGGCGCCGATCGAATGAGACCGGCATGCCAGACAGGGCGATGAAGACCTGCCCTAAAGCCAAGACAGCACCCGCCCGCAGCAGTCTCGGCCAGTCTTGGTCCAGCAGTCGCCGACGGTGGGCGGGGGCAGGGCCTGCGCCTCGGATGGCGGAGATCTTCCCAGTCACCGTCATGTGCGCTCCTCAGAGGGGAGCCGCTCGCCGAAGATGCCGCTGGGGCGCACCAGCAGCACGATGATGAGCACGGCAAACGCCACCGCGTCGCGAAGCTGCGAGGGCCCGCTCACCCCGAGTGGCTCTAGGATCATCAGTGGTCCCAGAGATTCGGCCACCCCGATGGTCAGGCCTCCGGCCATGGAGCCCCCCAGGTTGCCGATTCCGCCCACCACCGCGGAGCTGAACGCTTTGATGCCGGGTAGGAACCCGGTGGTGTGGATCACGCTGCGGAACAGCAGCCCCCACAAGATGCCGGCCACTCCGGCCATGGCGCCGCCCACCGCGAAGGT
Organism: Acidimicrobiia bacterium; assembly: GCA_022827725.1. Taxonomy (GTDB): domain Bacteria; phylum Actinomycetota; class Acidimicrobiia; order Acidimicrobiales; family Bin134; genus Poriferisocius. The sequence continues at coordinate 54,363 of JAJEIJ010000048.1, read as the reverse complement.
TTTGACAATGATGCGGTTCACATCGATGCCCATGAGCGAGGCGATCTCAGCGTCCTCCGCCACCGCTCGCATGGCCTGACCGGTCTTGGTCTTCTCCACCAAGTACCACAGCCCCACCATGGCCAGCGCGGCCACTGCCAGCACCAGGATCTTGGAGCCCTGTATCTCAAGGAACGTCCGCTTGTCAGTGAGCCAGTTGGGCAGATCGGGATAAGACTTGACGGTTGACCCCAAAAGCACCAGCACGCAGTTCTGGAGGAAGAACGAGACCCCGATCGAGGTTATGAGCGGAATGAGCCGGGGTTTGCCCCGCAAGGGGCGGTAGGCCACCCGCTCCATGATTACGGCGGTGATAGTGCATACCACCACGGACAGCGCCACTACCAGCATCAGGCAGAGCACAAAGCTGCTCTCCCAGTACCCGGCTTCGGCCAGCTTGTTGGAGGTGATGGCCCCGGTCATGGCGCCCACCATGAACACCTCGCCGTGGGCGAAGTTGATGAACCCCAGCACCCCGTACACCATCGAATAGCCCAGCGCGATCAGCCCGTACATGGCCCCTTGGGCCAGACCGGTGACCACGAGACCTTGGAACTGCTCACCGGTCAGACTGATGGCGTCGGGGTTGGCCCATCGGGCGAACGGATTGTTGCTGTCGATGATCTGGGCGGCGAAAGCCAACAGTCCCGCAGCGATCATCGCCAGGGAGGTGACGCGAAGAACGGTGAGGAACCAGTCAACGTTTGTGCGCTGTTTGGTGGTCTTATGCATCACCGTCCGCCTAGCCCCACCGCCCAGCCCCACCATCTAGGTTGCCGCCGATGAGAGCCACCGGCGGCGGCGCGATGGATGAACGGCTAGGTCGAAAGTGCCGGCCGCCTAGGGGTAGGAGTAGACGACGTTCTCCTTGCTGGCCTCTACGTCCTCTGAATCCTGGTGGTAGAGGACGGTTATCTTCTGGGATGCGCAGTCGCCGAAGTCGTCGCAGCTCAGGGTGCCGGTGATTCCGCTGTAGCCGCTGACCGAGTTCAGGTGTTGGCGCACCCCGGCCCGGTCGATGTGCAGATCGCCGTCTTCCACCCATGAGGCCGCGGCGATGGCGTCGAGGAGCAGCGTGGCGGCGTCGTAGGAATGCCCCCAGAAGGCCGCCGACGGCGCCTCGCCGTAGGCTTGGGTGTAGGCGGCCAGGATCTGGTCGGCGTTTTGGCCGGTGCTCTGGTTCGTGTTGGTTCCGAACCGGGTGTCGGGACCCGAGAAGTGCATGCCCACCGAGTCGGTGAGGGCCAGGAAGTCGTCCACGAGCAAGCCGTCGGCGGCGAGCAGCGAGGTGCCCTCCAGCCCGGAGACCGTCGGGGCTTGAGCGGCCACGAAGTCGCCCTCGGGCTGGAAGATCGGGAAGAACAGCGCCCCGGGGCTGCCGGCAGCCAATTCCGTGAGGGCGGGCACCATGTCGGTGTCACCCTTGTTGATGCCGGTGAAGCCCGAAACCGTGCCGCCCAGCTCTTCGAACGAATTGCGGAAGGCCGAGGCCAGCCCCTGGGTGTAGGGGTCGCCGTCGTGGAGGGCCGCCGCGTTGTCGATGCCCAACTCGGAGAACACGAAGTTGGCCATTGCAGCGCCCTGCACAAGGTCGTTGTGGGCGGTTCGGTAGTAGCCCACGTTGTAGCTCGCACCGGGATTGCCCTGGAAGTCTGAGGTGAGGGCGGGAGAGGTATTGGACGGCGAGATGATCACCATGCCGGCCTGGGTGATGAGCGGGGCCGCGGCCACCCCGGCACCGCTGCAAGACGTGCCGATCACCCCGATGACCTGCTCGTCCGCGGCGATGGTCTGAGCCGCGGCCTGGCCTCCCTCCGAAGAGCAGAGCCCGTCGAGCGGCGTGCCCATATCCACTGAGAACCCGCTGATATCCCCGTAATCGGCGATGGCCAACTCCACGGCTCGCTGGTTGGGCAGCCCCAAGAAGGCCACCGGACCGCTGATGGCGTTCAGCGACCGGATCTGGATGGACTCGCCGGTGGGAACGGTCACGACACCAAGCGAACCGTCGCCCAAAGCATCACCCCTCGGGTCGGCCGCAGGCGCTTCGGTGGCGGTGGCCAGCGGGGCCTGATCGACGACGGCAGGCCCGTCGTCGTCGTTGCCGCAGGACGCTGCGAGCAGCGAGAACGCCGCTAGAACGGCAAACGCCCACGCGAATGTGCCCTTGCGCGGCGCGAGTCTGCGGGAAAAGCGGAATCTTCTCATAGCTGAGCCTCCTGTAGGTGCAAAATCTCCAGGCAAGACTAATCGCGGGCGGTGACAAGTGTGGTGCCGGCTCTTGCCGCTGGCCTGATCTGCCATTGCAGTTTCGCAGACCGACTGCGGTCAGGGCGTGTCGATGAGGTCGGGGCCGATGTCGTCGAACCGAGGACGTCCCACCAGGGCCAAAGTGCGGTCGATGTCGGTGCGGTAGATGTCGAGCATTCGGGCCACCCCGGACTCGCCGGCTGCGGCCAAGCCCCAGAACCAACTCCGCCCGCCCATCGCGGCTTGGGCGCCCAGGGCCCGGGCCTTCACCACGTCGGCGCCCCGCTGGCATCCGCCGTCTACCAGCACCTCGGCTCTGTCGCCCACCGCCTCGGCAATCTGGGGGAGCACGGCGAACGCCCCCGGCACCGAGTCGAGCTGTCGCCCGCCGTGGTTCGACACGATCACCCCGTCGGCCCCCCAGTTCACCGCAGCCTCGGCGTCGGCCACCGAGATCACTCCTTTGATCAGCAGCGGGCCGTCCCACTCCCGCCGCAGCCACGCCAGGTCGTCCCAGGTGCGCGACGGATCGGCCAGCTCTCGGTCCACGTAGGCCCCGATGGCGCTGGCGTCGTCGCCGATGCCCAGCTCCACCAGGCTGCCGAAGGTGATGTCGGGGCCGGTCACCAGTTGGCGCAGCCACCGCAGCCGCCGGGCTGTGTCCAGCGCGCTGTTCAAACGGATGCGAGGGGGAAGCGACATCCCATTGCGCAGGTCGCGCTCTCGCTTGCCCACCACTGGCACGTCCACCGTCAACACCAATGCCTCATAGCCCGCGTCTCGGGCCCGATTCACCAGCGACTGCACCACCTCGGGGCTCTTCCACAGATAGAGCTGGAACCACCGCCGGCAGTTGGGGGCCGCGGCGGCGATGTCCTCCAGCGAGTAGCCCGATCCAGTGCTCACCGCGAACACGGTGCCCGCGGCGGCAGCCGCCCGGGCTGCGGCCAGCTCACCCTCGCGATGCACCAGCGTGGCCAGTCCGGCCGGGGCCAACAGGAATGGCAGCGACACCGGCCGGCCCAACACGGTGGTGGACACGTCCCGGTTTGCCACGTCCACCAGGTAATTCGGGGCCAACTCAACCGCATCGATGGAAGCCCGGTTGGCGGCGATGCTGAGCTCGCCCTCCGCGCCCCCCTCCACGAACTCGAACACCATCTTGGGCAGCCGCCGCCGGGCGGCCTCCCGGAAGTCGGCGTAGGTGTGCCACCGGGCCGCCCCCTTGGGGGCTCGGGCCAGCATCCGGCTCAGCTCTCGCAGCTTCATCGTTTCATCATCCTCCAGACATAGCCGCGGCCAGCAGCCGGGTGACGGCCCGCAGCGTGGGCACCTCGAGTCGGTGGTTGTTGGCGACCTCCACCAGGTCGCCGAACACGGCCTGCACTTCGAAGGGCCGCCCCCGGTCGATGCTCTGCAAGATGGACACCCGAACCTCGGTCTCTCCGGCCGCCTCCATGCCCTCGCCCACGGCTAGGAGCCGCCGATGGGCCTCAGCCCGGCTCTCCTGGGTAAGCGCCCGTATTTGGAATGGCCCGTGCCCGTCGATCAGTTCCACTCCCTCCGCCGCGGCGATGGCCGTTCCTTCGCAAGCCAGGTCGTAGAACACGTCACGGGTCTCCGGCAACAAGAAAATCCGGTGGTACACCAGCCGGGTCAAGCCCACCACTCCCATGGCCGCGGCGGCCAGCACCCCTTTGGACCACAGCGCGGGGGCGATGTCGTCGTGGACCTCTAGCTTGCGTCCCGGCAAGGCCGCAGCGATGGCCGCCGCCGTGCCTGGCGTGGTGCTCGACAGATCGCCCAACATGGTGGGGCCGTCAAAGGAGTGAGAAGCATGGCCGGGCTCGCCCAGCGTGCCGCCCACCAACGACACGCAGCCCACTGCGGCGGTTCCGAATCGGGCCGCCAGAGGCTCGGCTTGGCGCACCCCGTTCTGCACTGAGAACGCGGCTTGGGCCGAACCCCGATAGCCGTCTAGCAGCTCAGCGTTGTCGAACGCCTTGCTGGCCAACAGCAGAATGTCGCAGTCGCCGGCTTGGGCCGGGTCGGTGATCGCTCGGATGGCCACCGGTGCCTGGTCGTCGATCCTCAGCCCGCTCCGATTCACCGCTTCGGCGTGAGCCGGTCGGGCTACCAGAGTCACATCGGCACCTGCTTCGGCGAACCATGCGCCGTACACCGATCCCAGCGCTCCGGCCCCGAGCACTACCACGGTCGTCATTGAGGCTGCCCTCGATTGGGGCCGCAATCAGCCGCCCCCGAGGTTTCACACTGGCGCTGTTCCATTGATGCCGTACTCTAGGGGCCATGAGCACTACCGAGAGCGAAGCCAGAGAGATTGTGAACGACATTGTGTTGGCTTGTCGGGCCCTGACCGTGAGGGGGTGCGACACCGGCATCGGCGGCCATGTCAGCGTGCGGGTACCCGGCGAGGACGCCTTCTGGATCAACGCCTTCGACCGGACGCTGGGCGAGATCACCGCCGACGACGTAATGAAGCTCGACTACGAGGGCAACCTGCTGGAGGGCAACCGGGAGGTGAGCCTGGGCTTCGAGTTCCATGCCGGGGTGTATCAGAACCGCAACGAAGTGAACGCCATCGTTCATAGTCACGGCCGATGGATCACCGCGCTGGCCTCCTTGGCCCGCCCGTTGAAGATGCGTCACAACCTTTGCTGCATCTTCCACGACGACCAGGTGCTCAGCCCCGACGACCGCTTCGAGTCCATCGGGCCGGCCATCGAGACCAACCACACCGTGATCATCCCCTGGCACGGGGCCATCTGCGTGGGACCCACCCTGGCCCGGGCCGCCGCCCTACACGCCACCCTGGAAGACCAGGCCCAGCTCGACGTGCTCCTTGAGCCCACCGACGCCCCCGAGATTCCTGAGCACTTGCGGCTCGGGCTGAAGAAGCTGGTGGACGACCAAGCTGGCTACCTGGAGCAAACGTGGGTTCTCATGCGCCGACAGGGCCAGCGCCATCTGGCGGCCCACCCCACCGGCTAGCAGCGACTAAGCCAAGTCGGCCATAGAGGCCAGTTCGTAGGGCTGGCTGGCCAGCCACTCTTTCCAGTCGTCGGTGCCGAACAACCCGTACTCGTCGGTGCGCACGTGGAAGGTGTCGGGTTCGATTACCTCGATCTCAGCCCCTCCCGGAGCGTTGGGGTGAAAGGCGCAATACACGAAGCCCTCGTCGAGGTCGATGAGCATCCCCTCATAGTCGGCCCGCTCATGTGGCGCACGAGAGAAATCAGTCTCCAGCACGGTGTCGAACACCGGCATCCCTGCCTCCCTAGCGGTGGCCGCGGCCGATTGGATGGCTTCGTCGGCCGCTTGAGCCTCGTCGGGGCTGGCCACATGGCGGTTGGGGCCGTAGGCGGCCAGAGAATCGGTAATGAGCACGGGCATCCCGTAGTCGATCCCCACCGCCACGTAGCGGTGGCACCACTCCGGGGCCAGCGCCGAGCCCATGTGGGCGTCCAGGTGGGTCACGTTGATCCCCGCCGCCAGCGCCCGGTCGATCTGTGCCCGCCACTCCTGTTCCACCGCGTCCGGGTGAGCGTTTCGCCGAACCTCGGCCACAGTGCGCCACAACAGTCCGTGATCATCCACTAGCCCCGACGATGGGCCCGCCGTGCTCACCGGACCCCAGCGGTAGTGCTCCTTCTCGGCGTTGAGGGTGAGGTGGATTCCACAGTCGAGGGAGTCGTCGCCTGCCGCGATCTCGGCGATTTCGCTGAACCACGGGCACGGCACCATCACCGAGCCGGAGGTGATGGTGCCGAAGTGCGACAGCTCGATAAAGGCCTGGTTGGCACCGTGGCACATCCCCACGTCATCGGCGTGGATCACCAGTCGAGTCACAATTTCGAAACTAGTCCGCTTACCATCTGGCTGTGGCTTTGAGTCATTTCTCCCCCGACGCCGATCCGGTCGAGGTGAGCGACCATCTCCGTCGCTACGGCTACGCCATCGTCGACGACGTGGCCGATGCGGCCACCATGGACCGGCTCGAAACCGAGGCCATGCCCTACATCGAGACCTCCGACGCTGGCCGCGATGAGTACGACGGCCGGTTCACCCGTCGCACCGGCGCCCTAGTAGCCCGCTGTCCCACGGCCCGCGAATTGATCATGCACCCCGTGGTGGTCGGCACCGTCAGCCATTTCCTCAGCCATGTGAGCGCCGTGCAGCTCCACCTCACCCAGATCATCTCGGTGGAACCGGGAGAGACCCGCCAGAAGCTGCATCGCGACGAGATGGCCTTCGACTTCTTCCCGTTCGGGGCCGACTATCACGTGCAGTGCAACACCATGTGGGCGCTCACCGACTTCACTGCGGCCAACGGCGCCACACACATCCTGGCTGGCACCTCCAGGCTCGACGACGCAGAGTCCGCCGGTATGCCCGATGCCCAGGCCGAGATGAGTCGGGGGAGCGTGCTGTTCTACGACGGCAAGGTGCTCCACGGCGCCGGGGCCAACACCAGCAGCGCCGTGCGCCGGGGGGTGAACATCACCTACGCCGTGGGCTGGGTGCGCCAGGAGGAGAACCAGTATCTGGCCTGCCCGCCCGAGATCGCCCGCACCCTCGACGACGACCTGTTGAGGATGATGGGCTACACCCAGGGGGCGTTCGCCCTGGGCTATGTGGGCGACCAGACCGATCCCTTGGCCGCGCTGCGAGGAGGTACCGCCAAGGCCAAGACCATCGGTGCCGTGGCCCAAGACAACGAAAACGCTCGCCAGTTCGTCACCGACATCAACGACTTGGGTCGCTAGCGGCAATTCCCAGGCCATCGGCTACCGTGCCGCCATGGCTTTGATCACCGACCCCTTCCATACCGGCATCGTCGTCGCTGATGTTGAGGAGTCCATGGCCCACATCTCGGCAGCCACCGGCCTCACTTGGCATTCCCTGCAATCCCTCGACCTCGACCTGCTGATAGACGGTGAGGTGGTGTCCACCAGCGTGCAGTTCTCCTACACGGTGGAGGGCCCAGTGCAGATCGAACTGGCCGCCGGCCCCGAAGGATCGTTCTGGGATTTCGATCTCTACGGGGGGCTCAACCACATGGGCTATTGGACCGAAGACCTCCACGCCGACATCGCCGCGCTTCAGGCCGGGGGGTGCGAGCTCATCTACGGCGGGGCCAGCGAAGACGGTGGGCTTCAAGGGTTTGCCTTTCTGGTTCCCCCCACCACCGGCCTGCGGATCGAGCTCATCGATGTGGCCATGCGCCCCGCCTTCGACAGCTGGTTCGCGGGCGGGGAATTCGGCTGATCGCCCTCTGTCTGATCCCATTCAGAGGGCCTCAAGGCGATGACCGCTACGCTGGACAGCGTGACCGCCGCAGGCGCGTTCGATCAGATCCCCGTGGTGGATCTCGGCCCCCTGTCGGGAACCCGGGCCGAGAGCGAGGCCCTGGCCGAGGAGCTGTGCCGGATCTGCCACGAGGTCGGCTTCCTGCTGGTGGTGAACCATGGGGTGTCCGACGACCTGAGCGGCAACATCTTCGCCATGCTGCGGAAGTTCTTCGCCTTCTCCGAAGACCAGAAGAAGTTGATCGACAAGCGGCGCTCCCGCCACTTCCGGGGCTGGGAGCCGGAGGGGGCCGAATACACCAACAATCGCCCCGACATCCGAGAGCAGATCGACTGGTGGACCGAGTGGCCTGCCCAGCCCAAAGACGTCGAGCCCTACTACCTGCGCCTGCTGGGCCCCAACCAGTGGCTTCCCGATGAGCTCCTCCCCGGCCATAGAGACCTCACCAACCAGTGGTTCGACGAGCTGGGGGGCTTGGCCAACCGCATCTTGGGGGCGCTCTCGCTGGGGCTGGGGCTGGGGGAGGATTACCTGGAGCGGTCCTTCGGAACCCAGACCATGTCGCTGGCCAAGTTCATCCACTATCCCCCCACTCCCGAAGGTGAGGCCGGTGTCAACGCCCACCGAGACACCGGGTTCTTGACCGTGCTGGATCCCGGCCCCACCGCCGGGCTGCAAGTGCAGAACCAAAATGGCCTGTGGATCGACGTGCCCTCGGTGGAGGGGTCGTACGTGATCAACCTGGGCGAGACGCTCCAGGCCATGACCGGCAACTACCTGGTGGCCACCGCCCACCAGGTGATCACCACCGAAGAGCGCTACTCAGCGGGCTACTTCCACGGCCCGTCGCTCGACGTGGTCCTAACCCCGCTGCCGCTCGAAGAGAAATTCGCCGCCGCCGTGGCCGCCAGCCCCCACCACAACAGCGCCGGGTTTATGGCCAGCATTGCCGAGACCGAGGCCGGTGTGGCCGACATGTCCAGCTCCTACCGCCCCTCCACCTACGGCGAGCAGCTCTGGAACTACTTCTCCCGCAGCTACCCCGAAAACGTCGCCACCCACTACGGCTAGCGCTTTCAGGTAGTTATAGCTATAGCCACTGGCTATGGCTATAATTGACTTCACGAGTCGTTGGGGAGGTCACCTCATGGCAGCAAAACAGCGCACCATTCCTGCTGGAGAGTTCAAGGACCGGTGTCTAGCCCTGATGGATGAGGTGAACGAGACCGGCGAGGAGATCGTGATCACCAAGCACGGCAAACCGGTGTCGCGCCTGGTTCCGGTGAAGGAGCGGAAGCCTCAGATGTGGGGACGTTACCGGGATCAAATCCGAATAGTGGGCGACATTATGTCTCCCGCTGTCCCTCTAGAGGATTGGGAGGCCGTCAGCAATCCCGATCGGGTGCTGAACCCCGATCTTCCCCGTAAACCGTGATTCTTCTCGATACCCATGTCCTGACATGGCTTATCACCGCGACGCCTCGTCTTGGAGTGGCCGCCAGGAATGAGATTCAAGCGGCTTGGGACCGGGGCGAGGCAGCGGCATCTTCGTTCACGTTTTGGGAGATTGCCTTGCACCACGCAAAGGGTCGACTCGAATTGGACATTCCTCCCCGTGTTCTCCACCAGAATTGGATTGCCGACGGGCTGCGGACCATCCCTGTGGGCGACGATATTGCCATTCGCTCTGTCGAACTCGGCGCGTCGGGATTCCACCCCGACCCCGCCGATCGGATCATCACCGCCACTGCAATTCTCGGCGGATACCAGTTGGCGACTGCCGACCATGCGATCACCGAGTGGGCCGAGCGAACCCGGCTTGTCTCAATTCTCGACCCCAAGAATTGACGAGGTTCTGAATTCACCGTCTTTGGGGCGGTTCGGGGGGTTGCTGCCAGGGGGGTTTGAGGTAGGGGCGGTTGGTGTCGGGGTGGTGTTGGACCGTCCAGTTGCTGTGGTGGCAGGGGTGGCAAAGCAGTACGAGGTTGTCTTGTTGGGTGGGACCGCCGTGCTGCCATTCGATGATGTGGTGGGAGACGCACCATTCGGGTTCGGTCCCACAGCCGATGCAGCCCTGGTCTCGGGCGGTGATGGCGGCTCTGAGTTGGGGGCTGAGGTGGCGTTGGCGTCGGGCGAGACGGTCTGGCCCGCCCGCCGAGCCCTGACCGCCAGAGGCCCCCGCCAGCCCGCACCCCGGACCTGAGCGCCGGCCGCTCCCGCTGAGGGCCTCCAGCCCGGCTGCGGCGGCCTCTGGCGGGCGTGGTTGGCCTGGGCGCAGCTCTCGGGCCTCTGGCGGGCGCGGCGGCCGGGGGCCGTTAGGGTGGGCGCATGGTCTCCAGCTCCGCCACGCCGCCCGAGTGGCACGAGGCGGCGGCCAGCCCGGAGCCGGGCCGGTTCGCGTACCGCTGCGGCTGCGGGCTGGTGACCGGCGATCCCGATTTGGCGGCCCGCCACACCCGCAGGGTTCCCGACCCCGACGCCGGCGAGCTGTGGCGCAGGCGCGACGGAGGGCGGGCCGGCTGGGTTGAAGTGCTCTGCCGGGCGCGGGTCCAGGTGAAGCGGGCGAGCTGAACAGCTCCCGCTGGGGGCCTCGGCGATCCCCTCGATCCCCTCGATCCTCTCGGCCCCTTGGGCTGAGCGCCGGCATCGATCCCGGCCGCTGTGGTGGGCCTGCTGGGGCGCCGGAACCGGCGTGGTGGCCCTCCAGCGCCGCTGCATCAGCTCCGGGCCAACGTCCCCTCGGCGGTGCATAAAGGTGCATAAACCGGCCCGGCCGGCCCCGGCGGGGGGAGTGCATAAACCGCCGAGGCCCGGCCCGCCGCCCTTCCGGCCCGCCGGCCTGGGGGAACGCCGACGCCGTAAGAGAACCCCCGTTATGTAAAACAAACCCCCAAAACCAGGGACGACCAGCACAAACACCCCCCGGAACCCCCGACCCAACCCCCCAACCCCCCCATACACCCCACCGCATAAACCCAAACCCCCGCCGCTCGACCCCGGCCAGCCCGACCCCGAGGCCCGCTGGGGCCGCTGTGGTGGCTCTCAGCTCCCCCCGAGGCCCGCTGGGGCCGCTGTGGTGGCTCTCAGCTCCCCCGAGGCCCGCTGGGGCCGCTAAGGCAAAAACGCCGGAGCTGGGATCACACCCCAGAGGCTGCTGTTGGCCGTGCTCCTTGCGCTGTTGCTGGCAATAGGCCCGCTTAGCTGATCCCGCAGGCGGTTAGAACCCGCTCCACTTCCCTGTCAGCGCCGGTTGTGTCGAAAACGATTGTCCCGACAAGCGAGCCGTCGTGGTTCCATGCCGTGAAAACGAGTTCTCGCGATGCGGCCAGCGATGCGGCGAACGCTGCGGGGTCGGGCGAGAACACTTCCACGCCGAAGTCGGATTCGTCCCATGCCTCGTCTGTTGGCGAGCCGTCGAGTTCGTAGCGGACGGGGATTCTGCCGCCCAGCTCCGGCTGGCCGCTCACGCTCAGGCCGCCGAAGTAGACGTAAGCGCCGAGCGAGCCGCTCTCACAAAAAATGTCCAGCGTCGGAGTCTCGGCGTATTCCAAAGTGTGGCTTTTGGGGTCGAGATAGGCCCATGAGATGTTCTCCCTCTCGGGGTCTTCGACCCGGAACCAAAGCGTGCCCTCCACCCCGCACAAAACGGCTCCCCCCATTACAAAAAGCGGCGGGCAGGCCGGGCTGGCCGGGCTGGCCGGCCTGGCCGGTGTCGTGCCGCACACGCCCGCCGACGGGATGCCCGCATAGTCGGTGAAAAGGCGGTCGGCCACACAGCGGAAAAAGTCGCCGTGGGAGCATCGGGTGTACTCGCTGTTGGCGAACGCCGCCGCATCGTCCTCCGGCGGCCCCTGGTCGATGGGGCGGCCCCCGGCCGCTTGCCGGAATACCTCTCGGCATTTTTCCGTTTGGGGGTGGTCCCTCAGCAAAGCGTGGGCCACCTCGTGAAGCAGCGTCTCGGGGAACGAGTCCGAGTAGGCGATGTGGTGGGCCGCCTGGTCGTAGCAGCCCAAGACCAGGCTCCCGGCGGGGCAGGCGGTGCCTCTCGGGACCAGGGCGCTCGTCGGCGGGGCGGCCGGTTTGCCCTCCACCTCCACCTCCCGCCAAATCCGGGCGATCAAAGCACCGGCCTCGGCCTCAGAAAACGCCCCGTTGTGGTCGGCGCTCTCCCGGTACGGCTCCCAAGCGCAGCGCTCCCACTCATAGACCCCCTGCGAAACGCTCCCAGCGCACCTGCCCGCCGGGGCCTCGGCCGGAACCACCACCCCGCCACCACCGCTCCCGCAGGCCGAGCCCGCCAGCACCAGCGCCATGCCAACAACCGCCAACCGCACAAGGGCAGGCACAGCTACCGCTGCCCACTAAGAACCTCGGCCGCTGCGCCCGCGCTTTCGCGCCGTCCCCCCCAACCGCCGTTAAGCCACAAAGCAGGCCAGCGCAACAAAGCAACCGGCCGCCAGAAAGACGACTGCTCCAACGGTCACGCCCCTGGTCACAAGCCAACCCATGCCAGCGGCAACCCAGAGGACGAGCGTGTACGTCGCTAGATCAGATTTGAGGATTAGGAGCGCTCCGGTTTCTCGCTTTGCGGGGGCGGCGCTCAGCCGCGCTGGGGGGCTCTCGGGCTTCCCTGTTTTCAGATACAGCGTCACCACAAACCAAGCGAGCGCAGCGGAGCAGACAATCGCCCCCCAAACAACTCTCTCAACGGTCACGCCCATGAACAAAAGCCTGACTGTACCTCCCATAAAGATCATTGCGAGAAGAGATGCCGTGAAACCGGTTTTTTGCTGTGCGGGAGTGTCGTCTGCACTCTCGGCCTCTGGCTCGGCGCTTTTGAACAAGGGCGCGGCGGCCTCGGAGCGCCGCCGCTCCCTCTCCAGGTATTCCCGAGCTGGCCCCAAAGCGGTACCCTCGGGGCGCTGTGGCGGGGGGTTGTCTTGACTCATGCCCCCCACCATAGCCCCTATTTGCCAGCGTCGTTTGCGCTGCCGTAGCCTCCCCGGCGTCACGAAACCCCGTTCGGGGCCATTGGGCTCCCTGCGGTCAGGCCATTGGGCGGGCTCGGCTGTTCGCTTGGCCTCCCCTCGGGTCTGACCGCGGGGTTTCGTGACGGAACGCTTATAAGTCCGTCCCGAGGGGAGCCACCAAGATGACCGCATTTGCCAAGCGCCCGAGCCGGAAACTGCTTTTGGCCCTGTTGTCGATGTTGCTGGTGGCCGGTGGCCTTGTGTACGCGCTGCCCAACAGCACACCGGCCGCCGAGGCCCACGACGTGACGGAGCCCTACACCTATAACGTCACAATCGGGAAGACCCGCGAGGTTCCCGTTTACAAAAACATCTACGAGAAACAGCGGGTGGCCCCGTACTGGGAGAAGTACACCTACCAGCCGCCTTGCACAACAATCATTATCGGCGGCGAAGTAGGCACCTATTGCCCGCCGAAAAAGACTTCTTGGCGGCAGGTTTACAACTACGAATGGAAGTTCGTAAGAAAAGAGCAGATAGGCACCAGAACCGAGGTCTATTTCGTCACTGAAAAGAGGACCGGAACCCGCCACGTCCCCCACACACACCCCGAGCCCACGGCCAAGCCGACGGCCAAGCCGACGCCGAAGCCGACGCCGAAGCCGACGCCGAAGCCGACGCCGAAGCCGTGCGCCGAGCACACCCACGGGCTGGCGTCTCACTGCGCCACCCAGGACCACACGACCGCCGAGCCAGCCTGCACCAGATCCAACGGCGGCCAGACCGTCACCTGGATCGCCGCCCACTACGACCAGCAATCGAAAACCTGCCCGGTCGTTTGCGCCGAGCACACCCACAACGGGCTGGCGTCTCACTGCACTGCCCAAGACCACACGACCGCCGAGCCAGCCTGCACCAGATCCAACGGCGGCCAGACCGTCACCTGGATCGCCGCCCACTACGACCAGCAATCAAAAACCTGCCCGGCCGCTTGCTTCTACAATCACAAGACCGAGCACTCCCACGACAGCACCAACACCTGCCACCGCGACCACGACGCCGAGCCGGTGTGCGGAACCGGCAACGCGGGCCAGACCGTCACATGGACCACCCACACCGGCACAGACAGCCACAACCACCAAACGAAGGACTGCCCGCCAGTTCAGAACGATTGCCCCACTGGCCAGCACAAGCACAGCTATCAGCACTCTGACCGGCTAAAGAGAATCTACGGCGACCCCTCACAATGCCACGATGCCGTCAAATCCAGGACCGTTATATGCGGCCAGGATTACTGCATAGACATCGAAAAAGACGTAGTAAATGCGCTCCAAAAAATTCCCGACATCGCGGAATACGTCGCCTGCGGCCCTGGTGGAGACGAACTAGCAGGAAGCGGGGTGGAAACCACAATCAGGAAGAATGAATCGTGGTTGAGACGAACCTTCAACCTCACCAAAGAAGGTCTTGAACAAGTCGCAAAATGGGGCCGCAGAACCGCGGGGGTAGGCGTCACCTTAGCTTGCATCATCAACGATCTGACCGATTCGCTGCAATCCCCCCTGAGCGACTCCGACTCAGTTCCCGCGTTGCCAGACGCCATCGAGATAGACGCCCAAGCATTCCGCAAAGCGCTACAAGACCTAGAGGAAAAAGAGTGCAAGACAACGCCGGAAACCCACGCCTGCAAAGACCTTCGCGACTACCTCAACACCCCGCCATTTGAAGCCTCCGGCCTATCGCTGGCCGCCGGAGACAAGCAGATCGCGGTCTCGTGGACCGCTTCGGCCACAGCCCCCGAGGCCGGTTTCGGCTATCGGGTGCAGTGGAAGCTCACGACTCAGGCGTGGGGTGACGCCGCTGTGGGGTCTGAGGACTTGGACCACGGCTCGGATTTGGCGACCTCCCACACGATCACCGGGCTTTCCAACGGCTCGGCCTATGACGTGCGCGTGGCCGCGTTCAACGCTGATGGCGTCTCGGCGTGGATCACCGGCCAGGCCACCCCCACGGCTCCCGCCTATAAGGCCCCGGCGAGCTTGGTCGCCACTGTGAGGGGGTATGCGGCCGAGACCCACCACGGCCAGGACCACGTCGACCGCTGGAACGGCGCTTTGGAGGGGTTGTGCGTTGAGGACTTCCCCGGCATCTCCGCGATGACCTCGGCCCAGGCCCAGGGCCACGCCGACGCCTACTCGAGCTCGCGTTGGGACCCGGTGGTTGCCGAGCTGAAAAAGGCCGAGGCCGCCAACTGCACAATCGCCGCTGAGCCCGAGCCGAAAGCGACGGCCCCCGATCCGGCGTCGGCCCTGTCGCTTACAGCGGGCGATAAGCAGATCGCGGTCTCGTGGTCGGCCTCGGCCACGACGCCCGCCGCGGGGTTCGGGTATCGGGTGCAGTGGAAGCTCACGGCCCAAACGTGGGGTGACGCCGCTGCGGGGTCTGTGGACTTGGACCACGGCTCGGACCTGGCCACATCGCACACGATCACCGGGCTTGTCAACGGCTCGGCCTACGACGTGCGGGTGGCGGCGTTCAACGCTGATGGCGTCTCAGACTGGATCACCGGCCAGGCCACCCCAACAGCCCCGGCGGCGTCGGCTCCCGATCCGGCGTCGGGCCTGTCGGTTACAGCGGGCGACAAGCAGATCGCGGTCTCGTGGTCGGCGTCGGCCACCACGCCCGCCGCGGGTTTCGGGTATCGGGTGCAGTGGAAGCTTGTGACCCAGGCGTGGGGCGACGCCGCTGCGGGGTCCGAGGACTTGGACCACGGCTCGGACCTGGCCACATCGCACACGATCACCGGGCTAGCCAACGGCTCGGCCTACGACGTGCGGGTGGCGGCGTTCAACGCTGATGGCGTCTCCGATTGGATCACCGGCCAAACCACCCCAACAGCCCCCAAGCCCGAGCCCAAGCCCTCTTTGGCGTTCGACTCTGTTTCGTGCGAGTCGTCGGGCTCGGGCTGGGTCATCACCGCTACTTGGAGCAAAACCCCCGAAACCCTCAAACCCGACATCTGGGCGAACGAGGCCAAAAACCGCGGCCACCGCGGATTCCAAACCGCGGTCGCGGGCACCTCGACAACCTTCGACGTCCCGAACGCCGGTTGGTACCACGTCGGAATGCAAGCCAAGCTCGCCGGAAACAAAAAAGTAGGCGACAACAAGGCCGTGCGCTGCCGATAAAACCGCACCCCCGCAAAACCCGAAACCGCCGGGGCTCTCTCCCGGCGCTGTGGCGGCCCTGAGGTCCCCGCGCCGCCCGCCGGACCTATAAAACCGCCCCCAGCCCCAGCGCAGCGCCCCCCGGCCCCCTCCAGTGTTAGCCCCGGTGTTACACCCCACCCCCGAAACCCGCCCCCGGAGCCGAGCGCCGGCGTCGATCCCCGAGGCCCTCCGGCTCGGCCTGGTGGGCGTTGGCGGTGTTTGGGGGCTGTGGGGGTGCTCAGCCCCAAGGGCCGGGGCCGTAACGGGCGGCTTTGGCGGTGTGGGGGCGCTCTCAGCGCCGGTTTTGGTGGCCTCCAGCGCCGCCGGCCCCTCAGAGCCCCGTTTCTCCGAGGCCCTCCGGCTCGATCCCCTGGGGCTGGAGCCGTTGGCCGCCCCGACCTGGTGGCCCTCGATGCCGGCAGCACCCCCTGGGCGCTCTCAGCGCCGCTGTGGCGGGCGTCGTGGCCACCGGCTCCCGTTGGGGGCCTCCCGCTCGCCCCCTCGGCCCCTAGATCGGGTTTTGCGGCGGTTTTGTTCTGTGTTTTCGGGGCCGATTGGATCTACATTTCCGGCTGTTTGGCCTGGTCGAGGGGTTGCCGGGGCGGGATAAGCGCCCGGAGTGCAGCGTTTGGGGCGGCTCGGGCGGGCCGCTAGCGCCGCGGGGATTGGCTTCGGCTGGGGCCTGGGCGCTGGCTTGGCGGCCGCGTCAATCCCTGCTGGCTTCGGGGGTGTTTTCGGGTTAATCCCCGGTTCTGTCACCGGCGCGCATCATTCTGCTAATTCCCCGCGTGTCCCAGTAGAACTCCTCGGCCGGGCACCACATCTGCGCTGCCCGCCGCCCCGGAGGAAGCGTGGTCCTCCGGTGGCCCGCAGGGTAGAAAAACACGCCCCGCCGGCCGCTCACGACGCCAGCCCCCGCGGCGGCCGGCCCGCTCCCGCTTGGCGGCGGTCTCGGCTGCCCTCCAGTAGGGGTCGCAGTCCCAGGGTGGACGGCTACCGAGGAGAGGAGGTCGTACCTCCATAGAAGGGCACGGCCCGGAGCGGGGTTGGGCTTCGCTCCGGGCCGTTGGGGGGTGGGTGGTGGTCGGGACCGGCGTCGATCCGGTGACCTTCCGCTTTTCAGGCGGACGCTCTGCCAACTGAGCTACCCGACCATGTTCTGTTGTGCGGTCCCGACGGGATTTGAACCCGCGACCTCCGGCTTGACAGGCCGGCGTGCACTCCAAACTGCACCACGGGACCATACTGTGGGGCTTATGCACTCTACTCGCGCGCCGGGTGGACTGTTCTACTCAAATTTCCGCCTGGGAGCTTCGGGTGGCCAGGCCCTCGGGATCGAAGTTGGGTTCGCCCTGGAGTTGGGTGATCCGCAGGGCGATCTGATCGACATGGCCCTGCTCAATCCTTGAAATTCCACTATTGCATAGCAGGATTTCAAGGATAAACTGGCCGAGTGCCATTGATTGCTCGGTCGGTTGACGCGCAGAGGCTGCGCGAGGCGATTTCGCATGCTCCGGTGACGTTGCTCACCGGTCCTCGTCAGGCAGGGAAGTCCACTCTGGCGGGCCAGACCGTTAGCTCGTCGCCGGCTGCGTTCTTCGACCTTGAAGATCATCGCGACCTCGCCCGTCTCGCCGAGCCGACGCTGGCTCTGCGCGACACCGGCGAGACGATGGTCATCGCCGAGGCCCAGCGGATGCCGGAGTTGTTCCCCGCGCTTCGCGTGCTCGTGGATGAGAACCGCAGGCCGGGCCGGTTCGTGGTGCTGGGCAGCGCGTCTCCCGATCTTGTCGGCCTCGGCTCGGAGTCGTTGGCCGGCCGGGTGACGTTCATGGAGCTCGGGGGCTTTCGGCTCGCCGATGTCGGCCCTGGGTGTCTCGACGACCTGTGGCTGCGAGGGGGCCTGCCGGAGTCCTTCGTGGCGGCCACCGATGAGGCGTCCAACCGGTGGCGCGACGATTACATCTCCACTTTCTTGGAGCGCGATCTGGCCGCTTTGGGCTTCAGGTTCCCGGCCACGACGATGCAGCGATTCTGGACGATGCTGGCCCATTATCACGGGCAGACCTGGAACGGGGCCCGCATCGCCCGGTCGATCGATGTCTCGGAGTCGACCGTGAGACGCTATGTCGACGCGCTGAGCGATGCCTTGGTGGTCCGCCAACTGCGGCCGTGGTTCATCAACATCTCGAAGCGCCAGGTCAAATCGCCTCGGGTCTACATCCGCGACTCGGGCCTGCTGCACCGCCTGCTCGGGATTTCCACGATGTACGACCTCGAGCGATCCCCGATGCTCGGCACGAGCTGGGAGGGCATGGTGGTCGAGCAGATCCTCACCAGATTCGCCTCCGCCGACCCAACCTACTGGTCGACCCATGGAGGTGCGGAGCTTGACCTGCGCCTGGAGACCGACGGACGGGTCCTCGGATTCGAGATCAAGCGCACGGCCCAGCCAGCGGTCACGAAGTCGATGCACATCGCCCTAGCCGACCTCGAACTCGACCACCTCTTCGTCGTGTACGCCGGCCCCCATCGCTTCGCGCTCACCGACCGCATCACCGCCATCGGGGCGGCAGACCTCCTGACCGCTCAAGATCCCTTGTCCGCGCCCTAGCGCTCCGGATTCGATGCGGGTGGCAGGGCGCCGCTGTCCAGGGCGCACCCTGTGTCGTTTTCTCCGAAGGCGAACCATGAAGCCCAAGGGTCTTCGACACCGCGATGCACGACCGCGGCTGAACCTAGCACCCCCAACGGGATTCGAAGGCCGACTATTTCCCCAGGTCAGCCGCCTGAAGTGAGCCAATCTGCCTCTTCGTCCCACAATCTGTCCCACACGGGCAACGGCTTGCTGGGCCGTACCACGCGCAGAACGCGACTGGCGGGGGCCCACGTACTCTAGCCGCGTGCCGGGCGGCCTGACCCACTCGAATTCCCGCCCTTCGCGGGCTGCGCCCGCCTTAGGCTGGGGGGATTGGTGTGGTTGCCGGGCTCCGCGGGCGCGGGGGATATTCGCTGGCGCGCTGGTTGCCAGGGATGGGACTTTGGTCTGATGGGCAGGTGGTACACGTCCGACCATCATTTCGGGCATTCCAACATCATCGGGTATTGCGGGCGACCGTTTGTTGATGCCGACGCCATGGACAAAGAGATGGTCGCCCGCTGGAACGACGTGGTGGCCGACGAGGACGAGGTGTGGATACTCGGGGACCTGGTGATGGGCGGGAAGGTGCAGGGCCTCGCCGGCCACGTCGCCCGGCTCAGGGGGCGCAGAATCCTGGTGCCCGGAAATCATGACCGGTGCTGGCAGGGCCACAGAGACCACCGCTGGGAGCGGGCCGACTACTACCGCATCGGCGGCATAGACAAGATCATCGACAACCCCGAGCCCCACACCATCGCCGGGCAGACCGCCCACCTCAGCCACTTCCCCTACATACTCGACGCCCGCCACGACACCAAGTTCGCCCAATGGCGACCACAAGACGACGGGGGCTGGCTGCTTCACGGCCATGTCCACGAGAAATGGCGCCAACAACACCGCCAGATCAACGTCGGCGTCGACGCCTGGAGCTTCGCCCCCGTCCCAGAGCAAACCATCGCCGACCTCATCACCAAAGGCCCCTCGAACACCCCCATCCCCGACCACACCTGAGCAGACAGCCAGTAGCGGCCCGCCGAATACAGAAATAGCCGGCAGGTCCGACCCCCAAGCTGGGATCGAGGACGGGGCGTCAGACTTGTCGCGTCGACAAGGACTGTGATGGCCGCTGGGACGGTGGGTTTGCTAGGTGTAATGCCCATAGAGGTTGTGGACGCGTGAGGCGGGTGTGCCTGCGATGGCGGTGTGGTGGCGGTGGAGGTTGTAGTGGTGGACCCAGGTTTGGAGTCGGCGTCGGCGGTCGGGTTCTGATCTGAATTTGTAGTTGTAGAGGAACTCGTCGGCGATGGTGCGGTTGAAGCGCTCTGCTTTGCCGTTTGTCTGGGGCCGGTAGGGGCGGGTGAAGGTGTGGTCGATGGCTCGTCGGGCGAGCTGGGCGGCGAATTTCTTGGACCGGAAGTTCGCCCCGTTGTCAGAGATGACCTCGTCTACGGCCACCCCGATGGAGCGGAACCAGACGCGTGCCCGTTCGAAGAAACCGCACAGCGTGTCGGCGGTCTCGTCGTCGAGGGCCTCGACGTAGGCGAGACGGCTGTGGTCGTCGACGGCGACGTGCAGGCAGCTGTAGCCGACCCTGGGGCGGCGCCTCGATCCCCGTGCCGGGGCGCCGGCGCGCCCGTGGGCCCTCCACCCCCCACCAGGCGGGATTCTGCCCACCTTCTTCACGTCCAGATGGACCAGGTCGCCCGGATGCGGGCGCTCGTAGCGCCGTATCACCCGCCCGGTGGGCCGGTCGATCCACGACAGGCGGTTCAGCCCGTTGCGCGCCAAGATCCGATGCACCGTCGACGCCGGCACCCCCAACCGGGCGCCGATGCGGGCCGGACCCCACCGCTTCTGGCGGCGCAGCCGGCACACCCGTTCCTCGGTCTTGGAGCCGGTGCGCCGCGGCGACCGGTGAGGCCGAGACGACCGATCCACAAGCCCGGCGTGCCCCTCGGCCTTCCAGCGGCGCCACCACTTGGCCACCGTGGCCCGCGACAGCATCATCTGCGCGGCCACATGGGCCTGGGGCGTCCCGCCCTCGATCCGCTGGACCATCAACAAACGCCCAGCCGGGGTCAAACGCGCATTAGCGTGCGACATCGAGCCTCCCTTGCTCTGTGCGGTAGTTCACAACCACCACACTGGCACCGGAGGCTCACCCAATAGCGGAGCTACCAGCCCGAGCTAACAACCTCTGTGGACAGAACAGCTAGCTTCCGGGCCGTGAAATTGCGTGTGGTCTGTGTTCTGGCGGTGCTGTTTGCTGGTCTGGCTTGGGCGGGGGGCGCCACGGCGGCTCAGGAGGCGGTGTCTTCTGAGGACATCGCGGTTCGCGATCAGCTGATAGCTGACCAGGAGAATCTGTTGAACGCCTACCGGTGCCGGTTCGGCGCCGACACCCACCTCGTTCCCGGCAGTTGCGGCGATCCCGACACCGTGGCCCCCGGTGCCGCGCCACAGAATCCCACTCAGCAGGACATCGACGCCAGAGACTCGCTGATTCAAAACCAAGAGGCTCTGTTGAACACCTACCGATGCCGGTTCGACATTGACATCCACATTGTTTCCGGCGGATGCCAAGTGACGGAAGACTCAGAAGAAACCGACGAGTTTTTGGGGCCAGTACCGCCTTTGGCGGAACCTTTCGCCGAAGGGGAGAGGCTCGCACTTCTTCTGCGGGATTGCGGGTGGTGGGTCGGCTCCTATCAGCAATGTGCATATGCAAATGGCCGTCTCAATCTCGTAGACCAGATCAAGATATCCCGCGGCTTTAGCGAGCTTTACGGCTGCGATACCACCTACATGATCAGTTACTGCACTCATCGTCCCAATCCCGGCGCGGACATTTGGGCGAAACGGGTTGAGTTAGCAGAATACCAAGAGGCTTGCGGCTACGGCAGGTCGCGCTTCGGTTCCAATTATTGGGAATGCTCGCACGATCCCTTAGACCTCACCGCCCCGGCCCGCCCTGAACACAACGCCGAAGTCGTCCGACTTGGCCGAGAAGCTTACAATTGCAATTTCCAAGTGCTTCGCAATAACAATGAATTCTGTACGGACCTAGGCGGTGTAGGCGGCGCAATTATGCGACAGATAGTGAACGAAACTCATTGTCAAAACGGGTGGATTCTCCGCACACATTACGAGAGATTAAGCGCACCGAGTTACTGCTACCATCCGACGTACCAGGGAAACAACGATTACGGCCAGACCGACTCCCCCTATGTGGTCGACGACCCCGCCGGCCAGTACACCGCCGTATCCGCCGGATACCAACACTCGTGTGCCATCAGAACCGACAACACCATCACCTGCTGGGGCGAAAACGACGACGGACAGGCCGACGCCCCCGCCGGCCAGTACACCGCCGTATCCGCCGGATACCAACACTCGTGTGCCATCAGAACCGACAAAATCATCACCTGCTGGGGCCTCTACTTGTGATGAGGCGCTTCTCAACGTGTCAACGAGCCAGGGCATCCTAGGCGAAGCATTCGCCGAAGAATCATCAACCTGGCAGGCGCTCAACGCCTAAGCGCCTCGGAGAGTTGGCTTGTTGGCGGTAAGGCCGCTCCAACGTGATGTGACGAACTGCCTCAGGATCTCGCGCTCTACCCACCAACATACCTCCGCACCGCTGGCCAGAGGTATGGAAGCCCACTCTCCAATGTCTCAAGGCCGGGATCTCGCCTACCGGGGGTCACCGCCACCATGCAGCCTATAGCTGTAGCGGGCTACCCCACCGACCAGCGGCGCACAAAGGCTCAAGCCGGACTCCAAGCGCCCACCACCGGGCAGGTTGAGTCTGCATACCCTTCTCGGTCATGGCCATGGCCGTCTCCTGGTCGGGGCGGTCCGTCTAGCGGGGATTCACCGGGGCTGTGGCCGTTTGCGACCGGTCTGCGGTGGGTTTGCGACCGGTGGCGACCGGTGGGGTGTCGCATAGTGGCGGGCATGGAAACCAACATTCGAGAACAGCACGACATCTTGTTGACCCGCCGGCAGGTGGAGGCCCGCTGCGGGCTGTCAACGAGCTCGATCTACCGGCTCATGCGCGAGGGCCTGTTCCCTGAGCCGATCCGCATCGGCCGGCGCGCCGTACGCTGGCCCACATCGGAGATCGACGAATGGCTCGCCACCCGGCCCCGCGCTACCGGCGACCGCCCCGCGGCATAGGCCGCTGACCGAACACAACAGGATTCGCGCCCGGCCGCCGGGCACCTCCAAGAACCAGCCATAGCGAGCCTCCTGCTAATCGCAGAGAGGCTGCTCTGGCGCCTCACGGGCCTGGGACAGGAGCCGTTGTTCGATGCTGGCGCATCGTTTGAGGGCTTGTTGGGCTTGGGCGGGCTGGTGGCCGAGGGCTTGTTCGATGAGGGCGATGGCGGTGGCGGCGAGCTGGGCGGCCGCTTTGGCCATCTGCGCGGCGAACTCGGGGGTGGCGGCGTTGGGGTCGGCCCCGGGCAGCGGGGTGGCGGGGTAGGTGCTGGTGTGCCGCCATATTGATATCTCGTCGGGAGTGAGCAGGCCCAAGGAGGCGTCGATAAGGGCGGCTTGGGCGGGGTGGAGGTGGCGGCGGGCAGCGTCGATGAGGCCGCAGATGTCGCGGGCGTTTTCGGGATGGGGTGCTCGGCGGGCGCAGATGAGGGCTTGCAGCAAGGTTTCCATGGCGATCTGGGCGTGCTCGCAGACACTGAGCAGCCGGCTGTGTTGCATTTGGTGCGCGAAGTCGGTGTCGCCTTCGGCGAGCGCGTCGGCCTCAGAGGGGGACGGGCGCAGGTAGGCCATGATTGTGGTGAGCGAGTGAGTGGTCTTCGCGAGGATCGCGACCGCTTGCTGCTCGTCGGTTGCGGGCTTGCCGATCTTCTTGTCCCAGTCGATGGGCGACTTGGGTGGCCGGGACGTGAGGGTGATGGCACAGGAGGCGATGTGGGCCTCGAAGCTGGAGCGGCACCGGGTGGTGCGGACGCGCCACTCGGCTCGGTCGGTCACCCGCACATCGCACGGGAACCCGACTGCTTGCTCCGCGGCGGTGCGGGCCTGGTGTGCGAGCTCGCGGCGCTGCGTGTAGTCGCCGAGATCGTCGAACACCACCACCAAATCCACGTCTGAGCCGGCGGTCGCACAGCCGCTGGCCACCGATCCGAACACGAGCACCTCCGCTGGGTCCAAGACCGTGTTGATGCGCTCAGCGGCCCTGCGGGCGTCTCCCAAAGAAGGCGACAGGTGATCGGGGGCAGTCACAGCGCCAGGCTACGCCGCCCGCCAGCGGGCCCGGCTCGGGTTTCAGGGGGCGGCCGGGTAGTCGGTGTCGTTGCGCACCTGGTCGAAGCGGGGCCGGTTTGAGGCCGGTGCGGTGTGGTCTGACATTGCTGGTTGGTGCGGGTAGGGTGTTTGCACCGCGAACTGCGCATGGAGGCTGGCAATGGGCACAAAGCACGCCCGAAAGGGAGCTGCGGCGTTCCGCTCCCAGACCGAGGAGTTCATCGAGTCGATGGACGGGCTGCGCTGGCTGGTGTACCTCGACGAGGACGACATCGACGCCATGCTCAACGAGGTGGGCGAGGCGCTCGCCGCCCACACCGGCGCTGAGTGCCGAGCCCGGTTGGCCTATGCGCTGTGGGACTGGAAGGCGACCGCGGAGGCCCAGGCCGACCCCGAGCTGCGCCGCCGCCTGAGCGAGCCCATCGCCGCGGTGTCGGGAGAGCCCGTTCCCATTCCCGCCGCCTGAGCGCGGATGGCAAAGCGCAGAGACCGGGTGGCCCCGCCCCCGGAAAAGGGCGGATGGGACATCCGTTTCGCCAGCAACCAGGCCGCTCGGGAGTGGGACGAGCTGTGCAACACCGCTTCGGCCAACACCCGACGGGCGTGGAACGACATCACCCGCGACCCCCGCCGCCACAGCAGCCGCCAGGCCAGGCTCAGAAAGGAGTTCGGCGCCAAACAACTGGAGGGCAAGGTGCTGGAGCAATGGCAGCACGAGGTCACCGCCGGCGGTCGCATCTGGTACTGCCCCGACGACGACTCCAAAACAGTGTGGGTGACCGCCGTCTACATCGGCCACCCTAAATCAACTGAGTAGCGGCCCCCGACTAATCCGAGCCCACGATTCCCCACGAGACTCGAAAGCCCCCCGAGCGGCGATAGCCGACCCCGGCCATAGAGCGCTGGTAGGCGATCTGCTGGCGGGACTCGCCGATCCCGGCCACCCACCCCAAAGGGACGGCGGATCGCCTCAAACACAGTGACGACAGCCGCGCCCGTCCGGCCAAAAGTGGGCGCTCGTCGAGACATCCGGGCTGTGCGACGCCGCAGGAGGCCAGTGGACACCGGCGGTCGGGCTTCCCGGCCTGTCCGCCGGGACCTGCTCGCCGCCGCAGTGAGGGCGGTCCGATGACATCGCCGTTCGTGGTGCTGCACACCTCTGTGCTCTATTTGATCGCGTTCTTGCTGGTGTTGTGGCTGTACGTCGCCCACACCACCCGGCTGTCCGCGGACGCCGCCGCTCAGTCCGCCGCCGCCGCAGCAGCCTCGCAAGTGCCCCACGACTGGGGCTGCGACCCGAACCACCCCGACCTCGGCCAAGGCCAGCTCGACGCGTACCGGGCGGTGCAGGCCCGCCTCAACCAGGGCAGCGTCAAGCCCAAATCCGTCACGGTCACCGCCGATGGCTGCAACATCGCGGCCACCGTCGTCGTCGGGGCGCTGTCGTCGAAGTGGTCCGGCCTAGAGCACACCGCGGTGGCGTGCTCAGCGCCCGGACAAGACGGCCCGCTCGCCGTCGTCGGACAATGCTGAGGCGGACCCGATGAGCGACGCGGTGGCGCTTCTGATGATCCTGCCGGGACTGTTGATGGGGATCATCCTCGCCGACGCCGCCGGCGACCGCGGCGCGGCCAACTACCGGGCCGCGGCCTACGCCACAGCCGCGGCCGACCACGCCGCAAACCAGATCGCCGCCGACCCCGCCAACGCCGACCTGTGGCAACAGACCGCCCGAGCCGTCGAGGCGAACGGGCGGCTGTCCACCTGGGGCGACTGCGTGCAGAGCGACCCCCGCTACAGCGCCGCCCTCCACCGCCAGCCCGAACCGCCCACCCCCCCGACATCGGTGGCGGTGCTGGTCGTGTGCCCCGTCCACACCAGCCCGGTGCTGGCCGACTCCACCGTCACCGCCCTGTCGGTGCGGCGCATCCAATAGGAGCCGCCGTGTACACCGCCATCGTGTACCTGTCGCTGATATGGGCGTGCGGCATCACCGCGACGGCCGTCAGCGACCAGGCCGAGCTCATATCGGCCCGCAACATCGCCGCCATCCGAGCCGAGCAGACCGCCGACACCTACACCGCCACCTGCGCCACCGGGACCTGCGACAACACCGTGTTCGCCGACACCGCCGACGACGCCCCCGGCACCGACATCCAAACCTGCCTGTCCGGGCGGGCGCTTGTCATCGACGTGACCGTACCCGTCAGCCCCCGCCTGTGGATCGCCCACGACACAGCCCGAGCCCGCACCGCCGAAATCCTCAACGACGGCGCTGCCGCCAACCTTCCCGCCTGCCCGTCGTGAGGCAACCGTGACCGGCATCCAGGCCAGCCGGGCCGTCTACTTCACCCGGCGCAAAGCCACCGCCTCCGGGCGACGCGAGATCGCCAAATGGGCCCGCTCGGCACTCTGGCTGGCCGGATTCTGCGCCTACGCCGCCTGGTTCGCCAAAACCGGGCTGCTCGAAACCGACCCCGACGCCTGGACCGCCGCCTACCAACAAATCACCGACAGCGACCCCGGCGAGCAAGCCGCCCGGTGCGCGGCCACAGCCGCCGCCGCAATCTGGGCGCTCATCGCCGCCCTCGCCCTCTCCTTCATCGTCCGCCGCCGGCCCTGGAGGCCCCACAGCGGCGGGCTGCACCTGTTCTCCCCGGTGTGGAACCTGCCCCGGCCCCGCAACCAGCCCATCGCACCCCCCTACTTCCCGCCCCTACAAACCGAACCCCCCACCCAACCCCATCCCGAGCCCGACGCCGACACCGCCCCCGCCCAACCCGAGCACCCACCGCAACCACCCACCGAACCCGCCGGCGAAACCGCACCGGCCCAACCCCCCGAACCAGCCGACCCCGGCACCCCAGAACCGCCCGCACCGGCCCAACCACCCGCCGACCAGCCCGCCGTACCACCACAGCCCGAACACCGCCTCGAAACCCCCGCCCCGCCCTCCGCAACCCGCGAAGAACTGCTCGCACGGGCCGGCGACATCAAGGCCCGCTGCGGAAAAGTGTTCAACCTCTACTCGGCCAACAAGCCCATGCGGAAAGCCCGCGAGTCGCTGCTGGCCGTGCTCGTCGCCGCCGGCGCCAACCGTGCCAAAACCGACGAAGTAGCAGGCATCCTCCGAGCCACCCCAGAAAACGTCCGCAGCCTCATGAGACGAGCCGAAAAAGACGGCTGGGTCATCCGAGAAAGCCCCGCCGACTGGGCCCTCGCCCCACAAGTCAAAACCGACATCGCCCTGCTCGTAGACGCCGTAGACAACGACGACGAACACACCGCCGAAGCCATCGCCGCCACCATCGGACCACCCCTGCCCACAGTCACCGACGAATGGCTCGACCAGCTCATCGCCGACCCCACCCCCAGAAAAGAACTACGCCTCGCCGCCGCCGAAATCCTCAACGCCGCCGCCGAACAATGGCCCCAAAACCCCGCCTGGCTAGCCGCCACCGACCGCCTCTACGACCACGAATAACCGGCCCTGGCCGAACCCCCGGACACAGCCGCGGCGCGCAGCGCGAGCAGCCATTGGACTGCGACGGCGGCACGACAAATGGCAGGCTGCCAACCACAGATCGGTGGTCGTTCGACCTTTCCGTCCATTTCTGGCGGAAAGCGACCAAGCCGCTAATGGCTAGATGCCGCAGGTTTCGCGGACGGGTTTGATGGCCTCGGGCAGCCCGGCGAGCTCAAACGTGGCCGCCGGGGGCGTGGTTGAGTCGTCGTTGGCTTGGAGTCTGAAGGTTCCGGGGTTCTCGATCATCTTGAACAAGGTGTCCCTGAACCAGCTCTGGTTGTTCGCATGGCCGACGTCTTGTGTGGTCCTAGAATTTATTCGGGTTTCCTCCCATCGGACGGTCTGGTCGTTGTTGCCGATGGCCACCCAGTTCGACGCACTGTGCCTGTCACCGTTCAGCCAATACGCCCCCGCACCCTCAAG
This sequence comes from Acidimicrobiia bacterium, assembly GCA_022827725.1. Lineage (GTDB taxonomy): Bacteria > Actinomycetota > Acidimicrobiia > Acidimicrobiales > Bin134 > Poriferisocius. Next base: position 26,706 of record JAJEIJ010000048.1, on the reverse strand, counting down.
GCGCTCGTCGGGGAACGTCACCGAGAACCAGATAGCCTGCCCATCAGCGCGGCACCACACCTCCATGTGCGGGGTGTTCCCCGAATAGTTCTCCGTCGAAGACGCCATCAACCGGATACCAGCCCAATTCCCGTCGTTCTGCACCAATTCCCACGCGCCGGTGGACTCTGGAGGTTCTTCAGTGGGGACTGGAGTGGGCTGCTCCCCGTTCGGACAGCCGCCCGGGACGATTTGGGTGTCGATGTTGAACCGGCACCGGTACACATTCAAGAGCGACTCTTGGGCCTCCACCAGGTTGTCGCGAGTAGCGATGTCCTCTGAAGTTGGATTCCCGCCAAATGGGACGGGCTCAGGAGCAGGCAGCGACGGCACTCCGTTCGTGCAGCCGCCGGGGACAACCTGGGTGTCGATGTTGAACCGGCACCGGTACACATTCAACAGGGCTTCTTGGTTCGCGATGAGCTGGTCGCGAACCTCAACATCCTCAGTCGTTTGAGCCGACGCGCCAGACGCAAAAAGTGCGGTCGGCACGAGCAGCCCCACTATCAGTGCGGCAACAAAGACCTTCGCGACAGCTAGGCGATTGCCGGGGGGGGGGGGGGGGTCCTGTCAAGCAAACGGAGGCAAAAAGTAGTTGATCTAGACCACCCATTGCACGTCTGTCCCCAGTGGAGCGCAGGCACCATGTACCCGCTGGCCTCGGCTGCCAGCACCGGCTTCGCAGTGTTGATGAAGGCCGCAAGGCCGGAAACAGATGACTCGACTCGACTGCCTCAACGAATACCGATGACCGGTTCCCGAATTCAGACCAGCGGCCCGGCTATGCCCTCTTGGTGGTCATTGGCGGGATCGGCCCGCCAACGCCTCCTTACGTCTGCTCTAGGAACTGTGCCCACTGGTCCATGAGCTTGCGGCGCTTGGCGAAGGCGTCGCCGCGGATGTAGGACTGCTGCACCGAGTCGCCCAGGCTGTGGGCCAACGCGGCCTCGCACACCGCCCAGGGCGTGTCGGTCTCCTCCAGAGCCCAGGTGCGGAACGAGGCTCGGAATCCGTGCACGGTGGCCCGGTCGGCCAGTCCGACATCGCGAAGGATTTTCGTCAGGGTCATGTCGCTGAGCGGGTGGCCGGGCTTGAGCGGCGACGGGAAGATCAAATCGGAGCCGTCGTGGAGGTCCTTGGCCATATCCAGCACCACCATCGAAGCCTCAGACAGCGGAACCCGGTGCTCGCTCGCGGCTTTCATCCTCGACGCCGGTATCCGCCACTCGCAGGCCCCGAACTCGATCTCGTCCCAAGTGGCGTTTCGGGCTTCGCCGGAGCGGGCCGCGGTCAACACCAGGAACCGGAAGCACAGCTTGGCTGCCGGCGATGCTGCGGTCTCGTCCACGACAGCCAGCGCCGCTGAGACTTCCGGATAGGGCAGCGAGCGGAAGTGGGACTGCACTCGTGGCATCGGAGGCAGAGCTCCGTCGATCACCTCCCCGGCGACGTTGAACTGCACATAACCGTGGGCCATCGCCCATCGCAAGATGGTGCGGATTCGCTGGCGGGTCTTCCTTGCCACCTCGGGGCGGGTGGTCCAGATCGGGGTCAGGACGCGGAGAACGTCGGACTGCGTGATGCGGTCCACCCTCATGTCTCCGATTTCCTTGAAGACGTGGTTCTCCAGCGACGCCCACCAGTTGGTGGCGTGCCGTTCGCTTCGCCATCGCGGCCGGTTCGCGTCAAACACCGCTTGGGCCTCCTCTTTGAAAACAGGAGCTTCACACCGGCGGTTGTCGGCAACAGGGTCGCGGCCGTCGACTGCGGCAGTGCGGTGCTCCAACGCCTTTCTGCGGGCGTCGACGAGGCTCACCTCCGGCCAGCCCCCCAGACCCATGTCGCGGCGGCGTCCGTCCACGGTGAGGCGCAGGAACCAGGACTTGGACCCGGCGTTGGTGACGCGCAGGTGCAGACCCTGCCCGTCGTGGTATTTCCCCGGCCCGGCTGTTTTGACTTTGGCGGCGGTGAGAAGTCCCATCGTGTCCTCCAGTCTGTCCCACAATCTGTCCCACACCTTTTATGGGATTGGGCGACAATAGCTAGGGACAGTATAACAGCCTGAAGTGACAGAAACCCTCTCTACGCTGGGGATTTAGGGCACATTTGGGAACACCCAGGAAGGGCGAAGAACCATCATTCGCACCCCCAACGGGATTCGAACCCGTGTTACCGCCTTGAAAGGGCGGCGTCCTAGGCCGCTGGACGATGGGGGCTCTCGACCCGCGAGGGCCGATTTACGATAGCAGCCCTCCTGGGAGGAACCGCATCGAAAAACAGATACCATGATCTTGACCTGCGAAAGGAGCATGGGGTGGAGAACGAGGTCTGGCGCTGGCTGTGGACGTGCTCCGCGGTGGTCTTCTCCCTGGCCGAGGTGTTCACTGCCGGGTTCTTCCTGCTCCCCTTCGCCATCGGCGCCGCCGCGGCCGCGGTGCTGGCCTGGGTGGACGCCCATATTCTCTGGCAGTGGCTGGTGTTCTTTGTGGGCAGCGCGGTCAGCTTCGTCTACTTGCGCCGGTTCGTCAGCCGCCTCGACAAAGATGAGCAGCCCCGAGTGGGGGCCAGCCGGCTCCTCGACGCCCACGGCAAGATCATCGAGCGGGTGGACGACGACGCGCAGACCGGCATGGTGCGAATCGGGGGCGAGGAATGGCGGGCCTCCGCCGCCGAACCCATTGAAGTCGACACCCGGGTGATGGTCACCCAAATCGACGGCACCCGTCTGGTTGTCGTTCCCGCTCCCCAAGAGCAACCCACTGAGAGCACAGAAAGCTAGGTAGCAGTCATGGAAGCCGTGGTCGCCCTATTCATCATTATTGCGTTAGCGCTCATCCTGATCGCCGCGCTGGGAATCCGCATCATCCGCCCCTATGAGCGGGGTCTCATCGAGATGCTGGGCCGCTATCAGCGCACGGTGGACTCCGGCTTGCGGTGGATCCTCCCGTTCGTGCAGCGCATCAGCAAAGTTGACATGCGGGAGCGGGTTATCGACGTGCCCCCCCAAGAGGTGATCACCAAGGACAACGTTGTGGTGACGGTGGACGCGGTGATCTTCTTCGAGGCCACCGACCCGGTGAAGCTCAAGTACAACGTGGGCAACTTCCAGTTGGCGGTCACCAAGCTGGCTCAGACCAACCTGCGTAACGTGGTGGGCGACCTCGATCTCGACGCCGCTCTCACCTCTCGGGAGCTGATCAACGGCAAGCTGCGCCAGATCCTCGACGATGCCACCGACAAGTGGGGGACCCGGGTGGTGAGAGTAGAGATCCAGCGCATCGAGCCGCCGCCCGATGTGACCGAGGCCATGCACCGCCAGATGAAAGCCGAGCGCGACCGCCGGGCCATCGTCACCGAGGCCGAGGGCGACAAGCGCTCAGCCATCTTGCGCTCTGAAGGTCTCAAGCAGAGCCAGATCCTCGAGGCTGAGGGCGAGGCCGAGGCCCTCATGCGAGTGGCCGACGCCGAGCGCTATCAGTTCGAGACGGTGGCCTCCGGTGAGGCCAACGCCATCGAGCTGATTTTCGGCGCCATCCACACCGGCGATCCCACCCCCGATCTCATCGCCATCCGCTATCTCGAAGCGCTGAAGAGCGTGGCCGACGGCCAGGCCACCAAGATCTTCTTGCCCCTCGACACCAGCGGCCTCACCAACGCCATGGCCTCTCTCTCCGAGATCGCCCGGGCCGGCCAGGGAGAACCGGCGGCCCGAGCTGTCGAGGAATAGCCAGCTAAAGCTCTGAGGCTGACGCCTCCACCAGGTGCTCTAGCAGCCAACCCAGGTACCAGTAGGCCGATCGGGCCACCGATTCGGCGTCGGCCTCGTCGTTTTCTTCAAACTCGTCGTCTTCGGTCACCTCCAAGCGGGTGCCCAGCACCAGCCGGATGTCGTTGACCGCCCCCATCCACGCGGCCAACTGCTCTTGGTCCAACGCCGTGGCCTCGGCCAGCTCGGCCACTATGTCCAAACGGGCCAGGCGCTTGGATACCAGCTCGTCTCGCACCATGTCGCGGAATTCGGCCTCGGCCTCGGCATCGTCGGGCCGGGCGGTGGGAAACAACCGGGTGAGCATCTCGTCGTTGGGGTCGTCGGCCAGCAACCCCCGCAGATCGGGAACGATGGCGGCGATCAGCGCCCGCTCCTCTTCTCGCAGGTTGAGCGAGTAAGTACCGTCGCCGTTGGGCACCACCGGCTGTCGCGGTGCCATCAGGTCCCTTTCCCTAGTGCAGGCACAGACAATTGGCCCATCAGTCGTCGTGCTCCATGGTGGCCCACAGGCCGTACTCATGCAGGCGAAAGACGTCCATCTCCGCCTTCTCCTTGGGGCCGTCCGACACCACGGCCCGCCCCTTGTAGTGGACATCTAGCATCAGCTGGGTGGCCTTCTCTTTGCTGTAGCCGAACAGCTTCTGGAACACGAAGGTCACATACGACATCAGGTTGATGGGGTCGTTCCACACGATCACCTTCCACGGCCGGTCGGGCCGCACGTCGGTGTCATCGGTGGTCTCCCAGACCTCAGAGGGCGCAATCTCGACGGGCGCTGCGGGAGCCATGGCGGCAGGGGCAACTTCGACAGGGACGGGCGGACTCATGCCGGCACCGCCTGGGCAATGTCGGCCTCGACCCGCACCAGCGGGCCCCTTGCGTTAAGCCAGAAGAACACGGTGACTATCCACAGTAGGGCGGCACCGGCAATATGCGCGCCCACCAGCAGCACCGGCACACCGGTGAAGTACTGCACGTATCCAATGAGCCCTTGGCCCAGCGCCACCCCCAACACGGCCCGCCCCCACCGCTGGACTCGCTCTGGAGCGCCCCGCTGGCGCAGCCACCACACCATTCCGGCCAGTACCACCAGCAGCGCCACCACCGTGGTCCCGTGAATCTGGGCCACGTCCCTCACGGCCACGTCGATGCGCTCAGCGTCCTCATCACCGCTGTGCGGCCCGGCGCCGGTCACGATGGTGCCGGTCACGATCACCACCGAGGTGAGCGCCACCACCCCGTTGCCCAGCCAATGGGGGCGGGGTCGGGGCTCGCGTTGGCGCTCATAGTCCTCCGAGGCTCGCCACAGCAGCACCACTGCATTCCACAGCAGCACCATCGACAGCAAGAAGTGGCCGATCACCAGCGCCGGGGGCAGCTCGTACAACACCACCAGGCCGCCCAGCACGATCTGGGCCAGCACTCCGGCCACCAGGCCCCACGACAGCCATACCAAGTCGGCTCGCCTCGGCTTCCGCCAGTGGGAGCCCAAAACAGTGGCGATGACAATGGCCGACACCAGCCCGGTGATGAGGCGGTTGATGAACTCGATCATGGCGTGGGTCTCCAGCGGCGCCACCAGCTGGTCGTTGTCGCACGCCGGCCAATCGGGGCAGCCCAACCCTGAGCCGGTGAGCCGGACCGCGCCCCCGCTCACGATGATCAACGCCAAAAGGGCCAGCGCCCAGATGGTGATCTTGCGGTAAGTGGCGGGGGAGACCCGGGGTTGGATCACGTTTCGAATTGTACGGGTCGTCTGTGACAGTCGGTCATGCCGAGTCGATGGTTTTCGGGGCTTTCGCAACGGAAAAAGCGCCCCCCGATACCTTGGCCTGCCCAGCGCCGAAACCGTACTCTGGGCAGGCCATGGGTGTTGCCCGCTTGTTTCCCCACAGTCGCACGCGCGCTGCCGAACCGGACTCAAGCCCGGGTATCGACCCTGCTCATCAGTCTCCTCGCAGCCGCACGCGCACCGCGCGGGCCTACGTGGCGCTCACCAAACCCCGCATCATTGAGCTGCTGCTGGTGACCACGGTGCCCACCATGGTGGTGGCCGACAGGGGCATCCCCTCGGTGTGGCTGATGGTGGCCACCGTTGTCGGCGGCACCCTCGCTGCCGGTGGCGCCAACGCCATCAACATGTATGTAGACCGCGACATCGACCGGCTCATGGAGCGCACCAAGAACCGCCCCCTGGTCACCGGGGAGATCGCCCCCCCGCGGGCCCTGGTCTTTGCCATCGCCCTTGAGGTGCTGGCCTTTATGTGGCTGTGGGGCTTTGTGAACCTGCTCAGCGCGGTTCTGGCGGTGTCGGCCACCGCCTTCTACGTGTTCGTGTACACGATGTGGCTCAAGCGCACCTCCACCCGCAACATCATCATCGGCGGGGCCGCCGGGGCGGTGCCGGTGCTGGTGGGCTGGTCGGCGGTCACCAACAGCCTGAGCTGGGCCCCGCTGGTGCTGTTCGGCGTGATCTTCTACTGGACGCCGCCCCACTTCTGGGCCCTGGCCATCCGCTATCGCGACGACTACCGGGCGGCCAACGTGCCCATGCTCCCCGCAGTGGCCAGCACCCGCACCACCGCAGTGCGGATGATCGGCTACACCGTGGTGCTGTGGGGGCTGTCGGTGCTGTTCAGCGCGGTGGGCGAGATGGGGCTGGTGTACTTGCTGAGTTCCGTGGTGCTGGGCGCGGTGTTCTTGTATTTGGCCGTGGAAGTGCTGCGCACGAAGGAGACCGCGTCGGCGATGCGGCTGTTCTCCTACTCCATCACCTACATCACGCTGCTGTTCGCCGCGATGGCCGTCGACCAGGTGGTTCGCACCGGTGTTTAACGCAGATTTCCGCCGGCCCCTGGAGCCCATTGGGCAGAGTTGTCTGATGAGAGAAACGACACAGGCGATGTGTAGAGTTCGCTCGCACACTTGCCTTCGTGGAACACGATGACCCTCACTGAAACTAATCCAGAGGCAGAAGCGGTCGCTTCAGGCGACGATTCGAGGCCAGAAACAGAGGCGGTCGCGGCAGGCGACGAGTCGATGCCGGCGACCCAGTCGTCGGCCCCTCAGTGGACCCCGCCCACCGGTCTCGCCGGCATTCTCAGCACCGGGGATCACCAGGTAATCGGTCGCCTCTACATCGTCTTTTCCCTGCTCCTCTCGGGTTTGGCTCTCGCCCTCGGAATGCTGATCGGCATCGAGCAAGCCGACATCGATGGGGGCTTCGGGGTGTTCGGCCAGGCCAATGAACTCTTCCAGGTCTTCGGCCTCTACCGGACCACGCTGATTCTCTGCGGCTTGGTCCCGCTGTTTCTGGGTTTGGCCACTGCGATAGCGCCCCGCCAACTCAGCGCCTCCTCGGTGGCCTTCCCCCGGGCGGCGGCCGCCGCCTTCTGGACCTGGCTCGTGGGCGCCATCGCCCACATTGCCGCCACCTTCTCCTTTGGCGGCTTGGGCTCGCTTCAGGCCGGAGCTGCCCGCGGTCAGTCGGTAGAGCTCACCGTGCTGTCGCTGGGCATGATCGGGGTGGGCCTGCTGGTGGGCGCCGGCGTGATCTTCACCACCTTGGTCACCCAGCGCCCCGCCGGGATGGACTTGCTCCAGATGCCCTCCTTCTCGTGGTCGATGCTGGTGGCCACCGGCGTGTGGCTGTTCTCGCTGCCGGTCCTGCTGGCCAACCTGGTGGTCTCCTGGGTGGACATGCGGGGGGCCGACTCCCTGCGCTTCGGCGGCGGAGATGCGCCGTTCGAGATGGTGGCCTGGGCGTTCGACGCTCCTCAGGTGTACGCCTGGACGATCCCGCTGCTCGGCATCACCGCCGAGGTGTTCACCGCCGCCCACCGCAGCAGCCCCAAGCTGTTCGAGCCCATGGCCTTCATCGTGGGCGCCTTCGGGCTCCTGTCCTTTGGCGCTTGGGCCCAGAGCTTCTTCGACAGCGCCGACCCGTTGGCCCAAGACGCCCACGTCGTGACCAACGAGGTGGTGTTCACCGCGTTCGCCTTGGCCATCGCCTTGGTGGTGTTGGCCTACGGGGGTTGGCTGGCATTCAACGCCTACTCCGCCGGGGAGCGTCCCCAGATCACCCCGCAGTTCGCGCTGGTCACGCTGTCGGGGGCGCTGCTGACCGCGGCGGCGGCCGCCGGTGTGCTCCGGGTGGCCGAGCCCGCTCTGGGAGTGCTGAGGGAGGCCGACAGCGACATCTGGCGAGGGTTCTTCGACGCCATGGACGACCTAGAGGGCTCCAGCCTGGTCACCGGCATGATGAACTTTGCCGTGCTGGGTGCGCTGCTTGCTGCGGTGGCCGGCCTCTTCCACTGGGCGCCTGCACTACTGGGCCGCCCCCTCAACGCGCCGCTGGGATTCTTGGCGGTGCTCCCGCTGGCCGGGGGTGCCATTCTGGTTGGGGCCACCGATGCGCTGGGCGGGTTCTTCGACCAGCCGGCCCGGCCCTATGCCGCGGGCAATCCGCCCTATGGTCCCGGCCACTTTGATGAGATCGACGCCCTCGGGTTCGTAGAGGCTCTGAACGTGATCGGGCTGATCGGCTACATCGCGGTGCTGGGCGGTTTGGCGCTGGTGGCGCTGAACGTGGCTCGCAGCCTCGGCGGGGCGCCGATGGACGAGGCCGAGCTAGGGGAGGGCGCCTGATGGCTGATATTGCCGTAGGCACGCCGCTGGCCGCACCGCTGCCCCGTCAGCGCACCCTGCTGGTGGGCACGGTTTTCGGCACCGCCGCCTCGCTCATGTACTTCGCCGCCCTGCTGGCGGTTTATCTGCGGGAGCGCTCCGATGCGCTTTCCGACGGCGGGGAGTGGATCCCCTCGAGTGCCAACATCCAGTTGGCCCCGCCCACGGTGGCGGCGTGGACCATGCTCATGTCGGTGGTCACCATGCAGTGGGCGGTGTACTCCATCGCCCGCGACGACCGCACCCACGCCATCATGGCCACCGCGCTGACCACCTTGTTCGGCATGTCGGTGGTGGTCACCACCTCCTTCCAGTACACCGACATGGGGCTGGTGGCCGACGAGTCGATCGCCGCCACGTTGATATACGTCATCTCAGGGTCGCACTTGGCCATGATCGGCATCGGCCTGGTGTTCCTGCTCCTCATGGCCTTTCGGGCTTTGGCCGGCCAGTACAGCAGCCGCCAGACCGACGGGTTCGTGGCCGCGTCCATCTACTGGTACGCCGTTGTATTCGTCTATGTCGTCATCTGGACGGCGATCTTCGTGCTGAAGTAGGCCCTGGTGTTCTTGATCGGATTCAAGCTCATTCACCCCCGCTGGGCAGGGCAATAATGTTCACCCCTGGCTTCCGCTTGTTCTTCGGCTTCACTCTGGCCGCAGTGGCCGCCGCCGCCGTCTACGGCGTGGCCAGCGGCAGCGCGGGCGAAACCGAGTACTTCGCGGTGCTCAACGTGGAGACCTGGGTGGGCGTGCTCAGCCTCGGCTACAAGGGCGGCATCGGCGACCACGTGGGCTATGTGGTGCTGATGGGCTTCGCGGTGATGTCGGCGCTGGTGGCCCTGTTTTTGGTGGCCTTCCGTGACGCCGATGCCGAGTCGGTGGGCGAGTTGATGGACGACGGCCAGACCCCTGAGCCCCAAGCCGACCTGGAGGCCAATTACTGGCCGGCCGTGGCCGCCGCCGGGATGGGGGCGATGATTGTGGGTCTGGTGACCCACGCCACCATCTTCGTGATCGGGCTGGTGATCGTGGCGGCGGCGGTGTTCGAGTGGATGCTCGCCGCGTGGGCCGACCGGGCCACGGCCGATCCGGTGGTGAACCGCAACCTGCGCAACCGCATCATGCGCCCCATCGAGTACCCCGTGACCGCGGCAATCGGCGTGGCGGTGCTGGTGCTGGCCCTGTCCCGGGTGTTTTTGACCGTGTCGAAGTTCAGCGCGGTGATGGTGGCCGGTTCGTTGGCCACCGTGATCTTCTTCATCGCGGTGGTGTTCGCAGTGGCCCCCAAGATCAGCCGGTCGGTGATCGCCGGAACCGTGGCCTTGGTGTGTGTCGGCGTTCTGGTTGCCGGGGTGGTCACCGCGGCAATGGGCTCGCGCGACTTCCACCACAAAGGCCCGGCCTACGAGCACGGCGAGCCCGCGGCCGAAAACGGAGGCCACTAGTGATGGCGCTCACGCGGATGAAGGGCGGTGTCCGATGAGCGGGCGGGCTAGGGGACTGGTCTGGCTGTCCAGCCTGCTGGTGATCGCCGGCACCATCGCTTTGATCGTGGTGGCCATCGTGGTGGACAAAGACCACCCGCTGTCCACGCTGTCGCCCGTCGGCCGCCAGGGCCGCGACATCGCCGAGCTGATCAACCCCATCTTCATCGTGGCCGGCGTGGTGTTCTTCTTGGTCCAAGGGGCGGTGCTGGCCCTGTGGTGGCGCTATCGGGTTGCGGGTTCGGAAACCGGCGATGGCGAGTACGGCTACTACTACGACGACGAGTTCCCCGACCAGACCCACGGCAACAACCGCCTCGAGATCGCCTGGACCATCGTGCCGACCGTGCTGTTGGCGGTGATCTCGGTGTTCACGCTGGTGGCCCTGTTCGCGCTCGACGATGTGAAGGCTTCCGACGAGGACATCACCGTCACCGTGATCGGCCAGCAGTGGTGGTGGGAGTACCAGTACCACCTCGACGGCGACACCGACACCCCACCCGATTTCGTGACCGCCAACGAGCTGGTCATCCCCGTCGGGGTGGACGTGGCCTTGGACATCAAGTCCCGCGACGTGATCCACTCCTTCTGGATTCCCAAGCTGAACGGCAAGCGCGACGCGGTTCCCGGCCGCTCCCACGACTGGGTGATCCAATCCGAAGAGCCCGGCCGCTTCCGGGGGCAGTGTACGGAGTTCTGCGGTCTGTCCCACGGCTACATGAAGATGGTGGCCGTGGCCCTGCCCACCGCAGAGTTCCACCAGTGGAAGAACAACCAGATGACCCCGGCTGAGGCCCCGGCCGAGGGCACCAAGGCCGCAGCGGGCTGGGCGACGTTCAGCCAGCAGTGCGCAAGCTGCCACGTGGTCAACGGGCTCACCTCGGCAGCCAACCGAGGCGGGGCAGCTGATTCGCCCCCCGACGACTGGGACATCTACGGCGAGCACAACGGCGGCAGCGCCGGTCCAGTGCTCACCAACGAGCTGGTGGCCGGCGCAGCGCCCAACCTGACCCACCTGATGACCCGAGGCACCTTCGCCGGGTCGGCCTTCGATCTCTATCTCAACGCCGGCGACCACATCCCCTACCTGGAGCTAGCCGACAGCGGCACGCTCAACCGGGGAGAACTGGAAGCCTGGATCTACAACGCCCCCCAGCGCAAGCCGGCCGACGCCGACGATCTCCGGGGCATGCCCGCCCGCACCGGCCTGAGTCCGGACGACATCGACGATGTCGTTGCCTTCCTGTCCACCCTCGACTGATTGTGATTGCGAAGAGCCGATGACCATCACCGACCGCACAATCACCGCCCCCGAGGAAACCCTCGCGCTGCCGGCCGGCCCGGCCATCGCCCATCGCCCGCTCGGCATCTTCACCCGGCCCCAGGGCAGCGAGGGCTGGCGGAGTTGGCTGTTCACCGTCGATCACAAGCGCATCGGCATCATGTACGGCGCCGCTGCCCTGTTCTTCTTCCTGGTGGGCGGGGCCGAGGCCCTGTTCATCCGCCTCCAGTTGGCCACCCCCAACGGCTCGGTTATCGGGGCCGGGACCTACAACGGCGTGTTCACCATGCACGGCGTGACCATGGTGTTCCTGGTGATCATGCCCATGGCCGCGGCCTTCGCCAACTACCTGCTCCCCTTGCAAGTGGGGGCCCGAGACGTGGCCTTCCCGCGCCTCAACGCCTTTAGCTTCTGGTGCTTCCTGGCCGGCGGTCTGCTGCTTACCTCCTCGATCCTCGTCGGCGGCTGGTTCCAGAACGCGCCCGACGGCGGCTGGTTCGCCTACGCCCCCAACACCGGGCTGCTCTTCTCGCCCTCCAAGGGCATCGACTTTTACGCCGTCGGGTTGCAGATATTGGGTATCGCATCGCTGGTGAGTGCCATCAACTTGATTGTCACTGTCTTGAATATGCGAACGCCGGGTATGAGCTTCTTCCGAATGCCGGTGCTCACCTGGATGCTGCTCATTACCCAGTTCCTGTTGCTGTTCGCCCTCCCGGTGATCACCGTGGCCCTGTTCCTGTTGATGTTCGACCGGCTGTGGGACGCCAACTTCTTCAACGTGGAGGCCGGGGCCGATCCGCTGCTATGGCAGCACCTGTTCTGGATATTCGGCCATCCCGAGGTGTACATCCTGATATTGCCCGCCTTCGGGATCGTGTCGGAGATCATCCCCACGTTCTCCCGCAAGCCGCTGTTCGGCTACCACTTCATGGTGGCCTCCGGCATCGCCATCGGCTTCATGGGCTGGGGGGTGTGGGCCCACCACATGTTCACCTCCGGCGTGGGGCCGCTGTCGGTGGCCGCGTTCTCGGTATCCACCATGTTCATCGCCGTGCCCACCGGGGTGAAGATCCTCAACTGGCTGGCCACCATGTACCGGGGTCGATTGAGATTTACCACCCCCATGCTCTACGCCGTGGGCGTGGTGTCGATGTTCACAATCGGCGGGCTCTCGGGGGTGACCCACGCCATCGCGCCCTCCGACACCCAGCAAACCGACACCTATTACATCGTGGCCCACTTCCACTATGTGATCTTCGGCGGGGCGCTGCTCGGGCTGTTCGGCGGCTTCTACTACTGGTGGCCCAAAGCGTTCGGCTACAAGCTCAGCGAGGCGTGGGGCAAGGCCAGTTTCTGGGTGATGCTCATAGGGTTCAACTTCACGTTCGGCCCCATGCACATCCTCGGCTTGCAGGGCATGTCCCGGCGCATCGCCACCTATCGGGCCGACGAGGGCTTTGCCCTCTGGAACATGGTGGCCACCATCGGGGCGTTCGTGATCGCCGTAGGGGTGGCCATGTTCTTCTGGAACGTGTACGTGAGCACCCGGAACTGGCGGCGGGCCGGTCGGCCCGATGTGGGTCCCGACCCGTGGGACGCCCGGGGACTGGAGTGGATGACGGCCTCCCCGGTTCCTGAGCACAACTTTGACGAGGACATTCAGGTGGACCGTCTCGACCACTTCTGGCACCGCAAGTACGGCAAAGACGAGAGCGGCCGGGTGGTGAGGGCCGCTCCCACCTCGGAGATCGCCCACGACGGCAGCAACACCAACGTGCATTTGCCGTCTCCGTCTTACTGGCCCATCGTTCTGGGCGGGGGCATCCTGCTGGTGGGCTACGGCATCATCTACAACTTGTGGCTGGCCGCCGCCGGACTGGTGTTCCTGATCGGGGCCATCTACGGCTGGATTCTGGAGCCGGCCGACGACCCCGATGCCGCCGGCCACCACGACGATCACCATGACGACGATGACGGCGACGACCATGGCGACCCCGACAGCAACGGCGGACCCAGCGGCAACGGCGAGTCGGCGTCGGCTGAGACCGAGGAGCCAGAGACCGAGGAGGCTGCGACCGTTGGCTGAGACAATGACCGCCGAGGCGCCTGCTCACACCCCAGAGCACCACGACGGAGAGCACCACACCAGCACCGGCTTGTCCAACGAGAAGCTGGCCATGTGGGTGTTCCTGGGCTCGGAGTGCCTGCTGTTCGGCGGGCTCATCTCCACTTACATGTTCAACAAGGGGCGCATCGGCCCCGACGACGTCGGCCCCAACGACGTCTTCGACATCCCGTTCACCTCGGTCAGCTCGTTTGTGCTTTTGATGAGCTCGCTGACCATGGTGTTCGCGGTGTCGTCCATCGCCCGGGGCGATTTGCGGGGCAACCGCATCTGGCTGGCCACCACCGCCGCGCTGGGGGCCACCTTCGTGGCCGGGCAGGTGTACGAGTTCACCGCCTTCTACAGCGAAGGCCTCGGGTTCACCACCAACCTGTTCGGCTCTGCCTTCTACGCCCTAACCGGATTCCACGGCGCTCACGTCACCATCGGCATCGTCATGCTGATGTCGCTGCTCGTGATGTCGATGCGGGGCAACCTCGGCCCGGAGCAGGCCGAGACAGTGGAGATCATCGGTTTGTACTGGCACTTCGTCGACATCGTGTGGATCGTTATCTTCACGATCGTGTACCTCTTCCCGCAATAGGATTCGTCATGGCCACCGTCACCCCAGGCTCCGCAGACACCGCCCAAGCATCCGACGAGTCCATGCGCGAGGCCACTCCCTCGGCTCACGCTCCCGAGGAGCATGCGTCTGCGGGCGGGCACGCCCATCCATCCAACTGGCTCTATGTCAAGGTGGCCATCTACCTCGCGCTGCTCACCGCGTTCGAGGTGTTCACCTACTTCGAGACGGTGCACGGGTGGGGCGACACCGCCATCATCATCATGCTCGTGATCATGATGCTGCTGAAGTTCTTCTTGGTGGTGGCCTTCTTCATGCACCTGAAGTTCGACTCTCCGATTTTCTGGCGCTTATTTGTGTTCGGTCTGATATTGGCCATGGCGGTGTACATGGTCATGTTGACAGCATTTCGGTTCTGGTAGACCACGATGGCCCAACTACGCGATGAGGCCCGCCGCTTTGGGCTCACCGCATCCCGCTTCTGGTAGACGGACATGGCCTTTGCCGCCGACACCGATATCTGGCGGTACCAGCCCCATGCCGAGGTGTGGATAATCCTGCTGGCCGCCATTGCCATGGCCTGGTACGCGGCCCGGATCATCGCCCCCAAGGCCGCCCCCATCGGCGAGCCTCCCTTCGCCCGCCATCACAAACTGGCCTTCGTCGGGGCGATGGTGTTGCTGTGGGTGGCCAGCGATTGGCCGATGCACGACATCTCCGAGGAGTACCTGTACTCGGTCCACATGATCCAGCACCTGCTCATCACCCTGGTGGTGCCCCCGCTGCTGTTGGCCGCCATTCCCGAATGGCTAGCCCGGTTGGCGCTCAGCGGCGACGGCAGTGTGGGGGTCTGGGTGCGGCGGCTGGCCCGCCCGGTGGCCGCCGGGATCCTGTTCAACTTCATGGTGGCGGTGAGCCACATCCCCTGGGTGGTCAACACCTCGGTGGAGAGCGGCGCCCTTCACTACTTCGTCCACCTGCTGCTGTTCGGTTCGGCGATGCTGATGTGGCTGCCGGTTTGCGGCCCCATCCCCGAGTTGCACATGCGCCCTACCGGCAAGATGGTCTACCTGTTCTTGATGTCGGTGGTGCCCACCGTGCCCGGCGGATTCCTGACCTTCGCCCAGGGGGCGGTGTACAGCGCCTATGACCACGATGTTCGCCTGTGGGGCATCGGCCTTCAGGCCGACCAGCAGGCCGCCGGGCTGATCATGAAGCTGGTGGGCGGGATGTATCTGTGGACGTGGATCGGGGTGCTGTTCTTCCGCTGGGCCGGCGCCCAGCAGAGGGCCAACACTCAAATGCGCGTGGTGACCACCGTTCCCTCCGGCCCCATCGCTGCCGACACCCGAGTCCCGGTCACGTCCGGTTCCAACGGCTCCAACTCTTCCAACGGGTCTCGATGATCGACCTGCGCCTGGTGCGCAACGAGTACGACGCGGTGCGGGCCGCTTTGGCCCGCCGGGGAATCGACCTGTCTGAGCTGGAGCAGGTGGCGGCCCTGGATGAGCGCCACCGCTATCTCACCACCGAGCGCGATGCGATGCGCCATGAGGTCAAAGAGCTGTCCCGGCAGGTGGGCCAGTTCAAACGCGATGGCCGCGATGCCGAGGCCGACGATGCCGCGGCTGAGAGCCGCAAGCGAGGCGAGCAGGGCAAGGCCCTGGCCGCTGAGGCCGACACGGTGGCTGCCGAGATCCACGACCTGTTGTTGCACATCCCCAACCTGCCCGCTCCCGATGCCCCCGACGGCGAAGACGAGAACGACAACCCGGTGTTGCGGTTGGAGAACTTCGACCCCGATGCCTACGGCGAACACCAGCGGGTGCCCCATTGGGATTTCGCGGTGGAGGCCGGCTGGCTGGATATGGAGCGCGCGGCCAAGCTGTCGGGGTCCATGTTCGCCATGCTCCGGGGACCAGGGGCGTCGCTGGCCCGGGCCATGGTCCAATACGGGCTGAACCGCAACGCCGACCGCTACGAGGAGATCCGCCCGCCAACCCTGGTCCACAGCCAGGTGATGGTGAGCACCGGCCAGCTCCCCAAGTTCGCCGACGACGCCTACTGGCTGGAGCGCGACGACCTGTGGGCTATCCCCACCGCCGAGGTGCCGCTCACCTCTCTGGCCTCGGGCGAGATTCTCGACGAGGCCGACCTGCCCATGAGGATGATGGCCTACACCCCCTGCTACCGCCGGGAGGCCGGGGCCGCGGGCCGCGACACCCGGGGCCTGCTGCGGGTCCACGAGTTCGACAAGGTGGAGATACTGGCCTACGCCACCCCCGACCAGGCCCCTGCCATTCACGCCGAGATCCTGGAGCGGGCCGAGGCGGCGGTGGCCGATCTGGGCTTGGCCTACCGCATCGTGGACATCTGCACCGGCGATTTGGGCCAGGCCCACCACCGGTCGTGGGACGTGGAGGTGTACGCCCCCGGCGCCGACCAGTGGTTGGAGGTGTCGTCGTGCTCTTGGTACTCCGACTACCAGGCCCGCCGGGCCAACCTGCGCTATCGGCCATCAGAGGAGAAGGGCACCCGCATCCTCCACACCCTCAACGGCTCCGCCCTGGCCGTCCCCCGAGTGTGGGCCGCCCTAGTGGAGACCCACCGCCAGCCCGACGGCTCCGTAGTCATCCCCGAACCCCTCCGCCCCTACCTGGGCCGCGACGTTCTCTGACTCTGCTCAGCTGGAGATCACCAATCCGCCGGTGGCGGCGGCGAGGCCCAAAGTTAGGCTCACGGCGGTGTAGGCAATGGCGCGGGGGCGGGATAGGGCGGTCAGCTCCACGGCGAAGGTGGACAATGTGGTGAGCGATCCCAGGCCGCCGATGCCAACTGCGGTCATCACCGGGTTGCCGCTGCCGGCCAGCAGGCCGAGGGCGAAGCTACCGAGCACGTTCACTCCGAGCGTGCCCCAGGGCCAGGTGGGGGAGTTGAATCGCTGGGCGGTGGCGGCCCGAAGCAGTGTTCCGGCTACGGCCAGCGCCGCGAAACCCAGCGCGGTCACTGGGCTTCTCTCATCTGAGTCTTGCGCAGCGCCGCACCGATCATGGCCAAAGCCAGGCCACCGGCCACCGAAGCGGTCAGATAGCCGGCGGCATAACCCCAGTCGCTGTCGCGGGCCATCTGGGCCACGTCGACAGTGAGCGCCGAAAACGTGGTGAGGCTGCCGCAGAAGCCGGTACCGAGACCGAGGCTAACCGGCAGTTCTGCTCGGGCCGACCATGCTGCCGCCGCCAGATAGCCGAGCACCAGACAGCCAGCCAGGTTGACGGCCAGCACTCCCCAGGGCCAGATGTCGGTGGCGGGCAGCACTTCGACCAACGCCCAGCGCGCGCCCGCTCCGGCCAGCCCGCCTATTCCGACAGCAATTGCGGCCCGGGGTGCAAGCGACAAGCTATGTGCCACCGCTCTCGGCCAAGGGCGGGCCGGAATCGCTCCGAGGCCGGAAGCGGAACCACAGCACAATGCCCACGATTACTGCGAGCAGTACCTCCCAGAGAACCGGCCACCGACCGGGGTCGGTGAACCAGTTGCCCACCCGCTCGGGGATGGCGGCGATGGTTCGCGCCAGCGGCAGCACCAACAGGTCGCCCTGGTATTGGATTGCCTCCGACAAGGCGTAGCCCACCGCAACAATGAGAGAGGCCGCGGCCAGCCAGGGTCGGGGGATGCGGTGGCGGAACGCCCACAGCAGCACCCCAAGCACCAAGATCGCGGTGGCCAGGCCGAAGCGGTTGCCGCCCACGTCGATGATCCAGTTCTCCAATCGGAGGGACACCCGGTTGGAGGCCTCCACGAACGGGTTGTTGGCCTCGAAGTCGTCGCGCAGCAGCACTTGGACTTCCCACCAGCCGTAGAACCCGAGCACCACGCCGGCCACCACCAGGAAACCGCCCGAGATCTTGTTGATGTGGGGCAGCAGGCGACGCAAGTTCGCGGTGACACCGGAGCGTCCCATGGCCACGGCCAAAGTCAAGAACGTGATCACCAGCCCCATCCCCAAGGCGTAGGCCAAGAATCGCAGGATTCCCTCAAACCATCCGTCAGTGCTGAATGAGCCGCTGACGCTGCCGAAGAACACCGGGCTGGCGCATCCCAGCGACACCACCGCGTAGGACACCCCGAACAAGAAGATGGAGATCAGGCCTTGACTGTCGCCTCCCTTGGAAAGTCGGGGCACGGAGATCTTGGGCTCGAATCCGGCCAGCATGGCGATGCCGAGCACCACCATGAGGCCGCTAATCACCAGCGTGATCCACGGTCCTCGTTCGGCAATGGTGGAGGTGGAAATGAGTGATGTTGTGAGCGCGCCGATGATGCCGAAGAAGGCCACGAACCCGGCAGTGAGAGTGAGCCCAACAACCAGCCCTCGAAGGACATTTCGACCGGTGTCGGTTGACTGGTCTTGGCTGCCGATGCCTAGGAAGTAGGCCAGGTAGGCGGGCAGCATGGCGAACCCGCACGGGTTGACGGCGGCGACCAGACCGGCGCCGAAGGGAACCGCCAGGTCGAGGTCGAACACAACCTGAAGGTTACGGGGTCAGATGGGCGTTTATGTGCTCGGTGATCTGATCGGCGGTCAGGCCCCCGGTGTGCTGATAGACGACCTCGCCGTCGGGGGCGATGAACAAAGTGGTGGGCATGCCCAGAATCCCATAGGCGTTTCCGATGGCCGAGTCCGGGTCGACCCCGGTGGCATAGCTGACCCCGGTGTCGGCCACGATCTCCCGGGCTCTGGTGGGGGTGTCGTTGTAGGCCAGACCGACAACGGCGACGTCAGGACGATGCTGGCTGATGGACTCCAGGGCGGGCATCTCCGTGATGCACGGCGTACACCACGAGGCGAAGAAATTGAGCACCACAGGACGGTCGAGGAAATCGCCAACGGCAGCGGTGCCCCCGCTGAGCAACTCGAACTCGATTTCCGTTGCTTGGACATCGTCGCCGGCCCCTGAACCACAGGAGCCGGCGACGACGACGATCAGAACCGCTAGTGCTGCCCGGCGGCACCGCCCGGCCATCAGGCCATACCGGCTATCAAGCCGAACCAGCTATCAAGCCGGGCGTCGGCCATCAGGCCGAGCGGAGCCGCTCACGCAGGTGTACGGGCACCGGCACCTGGACAAACTCGTCCTCGGGACGGGGCACCTTGGCTGGGCGACCCCGACGACGCTTGCTGGTCAGCACCTTGCCGTTGCGGAACAGCTGGCCGCCCCACACGCCCCACGGCTCGCGGCGGGCAATAGCGCCTTCCAGGCACTCGGCCATTACCGGGCACTCGGCGCAAATGGCCTTGGCTCGGGAGATGTTCTGGAGCTCGTCGGAGAAGAAGATCTCCCCAAGCGAGGCGTCGATGGTGCGGCACGCAGCGTCCAAGCGCCAGGGTGCGTTCTCAAAGAGGAGCGCTTCCATGTTGTTCTCCTTTCGGGGGTCTTCGGCTAGGTGCTTTCAGATGGTTGGTTGGGTGGTGGTTACAAACTGAAAAGGCCGCCGGATTTTTCCGGCGGCCTCGGTGAGTATTTGATCCTTGTAGGTGTTCTACGTGGATCCTCCCCGAGGCCTGGTGTTGGCAGTCTTCTGACCAAACACGCATGGTGTGTGATGGGTCGTCCAATAGCCGTGGCCAATTCGGGCCATGTCAGCCATCGCTACGCGCGCGGCTCGGCCTGATTGGCCGATGGCGAGATAGCTACTGGCGAACATGACCACTACTCAACAGTGTATTGAGCGCGATGTCAATTTATTTCCCGATCAATTTGCTCTCAGAACCGACTACTACAGCCCGGGCTTGATTTCGAACGTCGTCAGCCCGTCGGGGGTGACGTCTTGGCGGGCCTCGCCGATCACCTTGAGATGCACCAGGTGGGCGAAGGTCTCACTGGCGGCCATGTCGCCCCAGGCCCGCTCGCTGAACAGCACCCGCATGAACTCCTCCACGGTGGCGCATCCCAACTGGCTGCTGGCATGGCGAAGCACATTCAACCGCTCGTGATGGTGGTCGCAGATGTGATCTGCTCTGGCCCCTATATCGAAAAACGGGTGTCCGTGAGCGGGCAGGGCCACGGTGGCCCCATCCAGCGTCTTCATACGGTCCAGCGAGTCGAAGAACTCGGCCAGAGAGTCATCGGTGTCGCTGCGCCCAGCGATGTGCGGCGTGATGGTGGGCAGCACGTGGTCGCCGGAGAACACCGCGCCGTGCTCAGGATCGTAGAGGCAGAGATGATCACCGGTGTGGCCCGGGGTGTGCAGCGCCACCCAGTCCCGACGAGCGAAGCGCACCACTTGGCTGTCTACAACCTTTACCGACGGCTTGGGGGTCTGGAACCAGCGAGCGTGGAGGTTGTCCTTGGCTCGGAACCGCTGGATGTACTCCCGGCTGGGCGGAGTCCTCTCGGTTCCCCACGGGGTGAACGAGCGGAAGCTCTCCTCGATACGCTCAAAGATCTCCTCGTCGGTGGCATTGTCCTCGGCATCGTGGGTTTCTGTGGTCTCGCGGCGATCCCAGATCGGGCGAAAGCTCTCGTGGGTCAAGATGTCGGCTCCGGCCTCTTCTCGAAGCCGCTCGGCACCGCCGAAATGGTCGAAGTGGGAGTGGGTGATGATTGCGGTGTGGACATCGCCGATCTTGTAGCCGGCCCGGTCAAGCCGGTCGACCAGGGCACTCCAAGATTCGGGGCCGGGCAGTCCGGGGTCCACCACCGCCACCCCTCGCTCGTCTTCCATCACGTAGCAGTTCACATGGCCTAGTCCCGGCAAGTTGATGGGCAACATGGTGCGGAGCACACCGGGAACTACCTCAGTGATCTCGGTGGTTGCTTCCTCCTGTTCCTGCTTGCGAGGCCGCTCGGTCACCCACCAGCCTCCGTGGGAATTGCAAAAAACTGTTCGCGGTAGTGGCGGAGCTCATCGAGGCTCTCGCGGATGTCGTCGAGGGCCCGATGGCCCTTGGCCTTCTTGGGCGCCTGCTGAAATGCCTTGGAGTTCCACCGCCGAGCCAGTTCCTTGATGGTGGAGACGTCGATGGAGCGGTAGTGCAAGAAGTGCTCCACCTCGGGAAGCTGGGCGGCCAAGAAGCGACGGTCGACCCCGATGGAGTTGCCGCAGAGGGGCACGGTGCGGGGTTTGTCGATGTGCTCTTTGAGGAAGGCCAGGGTCATCTCGCCCGCAGCTTCCAAGCTGAGCGTGGATGCCTTGATCTGATCCAGCAGCCCGCTTTTGGTGTGCATCTCCACTACCACGTCTTGCATCGAGGCCAATGCCTCAGGGGGGGCTGAAACCACCAGGTCAGGGCCCTCCGCCACCAGCTCTAGGTCGTCGTCGGTGATGAGGGTGGCGATCTCCACGATCACGTCAGTGGCCGGGTCTAACCCCGTCATCTCCAAGTCCATCCAAGCCAGCATCTTGAGTTGACCCTAGAGGTTGGGGTCTGAAAAACCTGAGTCGGCGGGTAATCGCCCAGATCGGGGGAAGTGTCGGCTCTGGCCATGTAGTGTCACCGCCGTGTTGGAGATCCCCATTGTCCGCAGCCGCCCTGACCTGCCATTTCCCCGCTACGCCACCGAGGGCGATGCTGGGGCCGACCTCGTGGCCAGCGAAGACGTTGAGCTGGCCCCGGGAGGTGGCCGAGGCCTGGTGCCCACTGGCACGTTCATCGCCATCCCCGAGGGATATGCCGGGTTTGTGCAGCCCCGAAGCGGATTGGCGCTACGACACGGGGTCACCTGTTTGAACACGCCGGGGCTGATTGATTCCGGCTATCGAGGCGAGTTGAAGGTGCTGCTGGTGAACACTGACCCGGCCGAGCCGTTCACTGTGCGCCGCGGCGATCGGATCGCCCAGCTTGTGCTGCAAAAGGTGGAGCAGGCCGACTTCGTGGAAGTGGAGGAGCTGCCTCCGTCTTCACGGGGATCGGGAGGATTCGGCTCTACTGGGGCCTAAGCCGACTTCTGAAGCCAAAGACGGTGCTCGTCGGGGTCGAGCTTCCACGAGTCCACCAGCGATCCGGCGGAAGACTCGAAACGGTCGATTCTGTCGTGGGGGATCGGCTTATCTCCCCGCTGGTCAAGCTGGGCTTCCACGGTCACGATGCCCGCTTTGCTCTGGAAGTCGAATGCCATGGTTCCGTCGGACCGTTCTGGATCCAGCAGCAGCACCACTGCCTCCTTGATAACCCGGCTGAGGTTGGCGATGTCGTCGGAAGAGAATCCCTGGTGGTCGGCCGCGTGGATGGCGGCGATCTCAGCCATGCGGCCGTACCCTCGAGCCGCGGGCACCTCGACTCTCACGCCGCCGCTCACGGTCTTCAGTCGGCGGTCTTCGCCGGTTCCATGCTCTGAGAGTACCAACCGAGCAACAAGACATTGAAAAAAGAGTGCGGGGAGCGCGGCATATATCCTGACTCGATGCTTCGAGTCGGCCTGATTGGCTGTGGGGCCATCGGCTCAGTGGTGGCCCGGGAACTGTCGCAAGGGGCAGTACACGAGGTGGAGCTGACCGCAGTTCTCGATCCTGTTGTCCACCATCCCCTGGGAGTGGATGACCGGGAATCGCTGCTGTCCCGATCGGATGTGGTGGTGGAAGCCGCTGGCCATGCCGCCCTCCGCGAGCACGGGGTGGCGGTGCGGGAAGCAGGCACCGACCTGCTGGTGGTGAGCATCGGAGCATTGGCCGATGGAGACCTAGAGGCTCGGTTGCGACAGGCCGAGGGCGGGCGATTGTTTCTGTGTACCGGGGCCATTGGCGGCTTCGACATCCTGCGAGCAGCAATGCTCTTTGGGCCGTTGGAGGAGGTGGCCATCACCAGCACCAAGCCTGCGATGGCCCTCAGTCGCCCGTGGATGGACGAGACTATTCAGGATGCGCTGGCCCACGGCACCGAGCCGGTGACGGTGTTCGACGGCCCGGCCCGGAAGGCGTGTGCCCTCTTCCCGGAATCGGCCAACGTGACCGCCACCCTGTCGCTGGCCACCGTCGGATTCGACCACGTGCGGGTGCAGATGGTGGGCGATCCGGCGGCCGCTCGGGTGCGCCACGTAGTGACCGCCTCAGGGGAGGCGGGCACCTACGAGCTGTCGTTCGAGAATGCCGCCTCCCCCGACAACCCCCGAACCAGCGCGGTCACCGCCTACTCGGTGCTTCGGGCAGTGGGCGACTTGCGTCGGCCCTCAGTGTCTTTCCTCTAAACTGAAGCGATGGTTGACCTGCCAGATCAATTTGTATTTAACACCTTTGCCTTTTTGATCTGGGGTGCATTGGTGATGTGGATGTGTGCGGGCTTCACGATGCTGGAGTCCGGCGCGGTCCGCACCAAGAACGCCTCCATGATCTGCCTCAAGAATATCGGCATCTACTCCATCGCGGGTCTGGCGTATTTCATCGTCGGCTACAACATCATGTACGTGGATGTGGGTGATCTCATCGGCACCTTCGACTTCCTCTACGGGCCGTCGGCCGCCGAGAAAGCCCTGCTTGACGGGGATGCAAGCGCGGTAGGCAGCGTGGTGGACAACGGCTATGCGGTTATGTCCGACTGGTTCTTCCAGATGGTCTTCGTGGCCACCGCCGCATCCATCGTGTCCGGGGCCATTGCCGAGCGCATCAAGATGTGGTCGTTCTTTGCGTTCACCCTCGTTTTGACCGCATTCATCTATCCCATCGTGGGCTCCTGGACCTGGGGAGGCGGTTGGCTGGCCCAAGAGGGCTTCCAGGACTTCGCCGGCTCCACCATTGTCCACGGCACCGGCGGTTGGGCCGCCTTGGCCGGAGTGCTGGTGGTGGGCCCCCGGCTGGGCAAGTTCAAAGCAGACGGCAGCGTGAAGTCCACCCCGCCCTCCAACGTGTTGGTGGTGACGCTGGGGGTGTTCATCTTGTGGCTCGGCTGGTTCGGATTCAACGGCGGCTCCCAGCTCGCCCTGGGCACCCCCGCCGACGCGGTGGCGATGACCATCGTGTTGGTCAACACCAATCTGGCCGCCGCGGCCGGCGTGATTGCCGCCCTGGCCGTCTCCCGCTCGATCTTGGGGAGGATCGACCTCTTCGCTGGCCTCAACGGGGCCATCGCCGGACTGGTTGCCATAACCGCAGGCCCCACCATGGTGGACCACTGGTGGGCGATGATCATCGGCGCCATCGGCGGTCTGCTCTGCACCATCGCCATCAAGGTGCTGGATATAGTCAAGGTGGACGACGTGGTCGGTGCCATTCCCGCCCACCTCGTTGCCGGCATTTGGGGAACCCTGGCCGTGACCATCGCCGCCGGCGGCCGATTCCACATTCAGCTTCTGGGCATCGTGTCCATCGGGGCGTTTGTGTTCATCGTCTCTTTGGTGGTGTGGAAGGTGCTGGACATGGTGATGGGCCTGCGGGTGTCAACCGACGTCGAGCGCATGGGCCAAGACGTGGCTGAGCTCGGCATCGAGGCCTACCCCGAGTTCGTGCTGATGCCCGAAGAGTTGGATTAATAGCCCAGCTTTAATGAATCAGGTGCGGTGTTCCGGAGGGTTGATCCGGTTCTGACCGATCAGGTGCAGGGTTCGGCCGGGGCCACGGTGGGCAGTCGACCGGCCCGCATGGAGGTGACCGAGGTGCCGTCGGTCTCGAAGATCACCCGATAGTCCACGTCTGGCTCATCCACCGGGACGAATTGGATCGAGTTCCCACTGCCGTCGGCATAGGGGGTGACCACCAGCCGTTCCCCGAACAGCTCGTGGAGCTGCGCTTCGGTGCTGCCCACGCTGGCCCCCGACCGGGTGGTGATGCTCGGATTGGTCACGTCCACCCGCTCAATGGAGCTGTTGAAGATTGTGACCACCACGCCCGAGGGCCCGTTGGCCGGGGCGAGCAGGTAGCAGCGGGGGGTGCCGTCTTCTGGGCCACCGGCCCACAGGGTGGGGAGCGACTGGGCTGCCTCTTCAGGGCTCATGCCAAAGAACATCGACCCGAGTCCCGCGGTGGTGAGCTTGTCGGAACTGCTGAAAGCGGGATCGCTGAGGTCAACAGGCTCGGGCGCCTCAATCGGTTCCGCGGTCGAGATGGGGATCGGCGTGGGTTCATCGACGGGAGCAGGTGTGGGCTCCTCAACCGATTCGGTTGCGGGCTCATCATCGACGGGTGCCTCAACGGGGCTGTCTTCAACCGGGGCTGGTGTGGACACTGGTGCTGGTGCTTCTGTGGCGGTGGGCTCCGGGGTGGCATCCTCCCCAGTGTCGTCGTTCCCGCAGGCCGCGAGGAACAGAACCAATATGGCAACCAAAGCAATCGATCGACGCATGGCCTCAGCGTAGTAGGCGGAGCGATAGGTGTCTTGTAGGCCGCCTGGGACTCGAACCCAGCACCTTGAGATTAAAAGTCTCCTGCTCTACCTGATGAGCTAGCGGCCCGCCGTCACTGTATCGCCCAGACCCATTGGCGCGGTCGGTAATATGCCCCGCAGTGGAAGCCTGGGAAGCCCTGCTAAGCGATGTGGAGAGCGAGTTGATCGACGTGGAGGCGGTGCTCGCCGACCTTGACGACCTCGACGCACTACGCCATCGGGTTCACGCCGCCCAAGCCGACGGGAGCATTGACCAGCGTCCCGTGCTCCAGCGCTGCGCTGATCTGATTCAGAGCTGATCCAGCTACATCTGATCCGCTACGGGGCCGGCGTCGCCTGCTTGCCTGGGTGGTTTTGCCTCATCATCTAGGCCTCAGATCGAGATCGCTGGTGATTGTCGCAGCGCCTTATGCGGCTTGCCGTCGAGGAGGCGTGGCGGTTGATCTGCCGACTTCGCCGATTTCGGGCTCGCCCGTTTTCGTGGGGGTCTGGCTTTTGAGGTGTTGGGCGGCGGGGGTGTGTTGGGCTTGGATGCGCCGCGCGTAGTGGGCAGCGGTCTGGGGGGTGTGCCATCGGCCGGCGAGCATGAGTCCTGCGAGGTCGATGCCTGAGGCGGCGAGGTCTTGGGCCATGCCCACCCGCGGGGAGTGGGTGGAGATTCCGGCGGGGTCGATGCCGGCGGCTTTTGCTGCGGCCTTGATGCGCCGACGGGCGGTGCTGGGCGAGAAAGCGAAAATGCGGGTGTCGGGATCGGAGCCTGCTGGCCTCAGGCGTTCGAGGGCTTGCGCGGCGTATTCGGAAATGGGAACGGCTGCGCCTTCGCCGGTCTGGTCGGTTTTGGAGCGGCCGATCCATATGGTGGCCAGCTCTTCGCCCTCGGGGCGTTCAAAATCCCCCCAGGTCAGGGCCAACAGCTCTGCGCATCTCAAGGCGGCGTCGTGGGCGACGGCGACCATGGCGATGTCGGTGTCGGCGCGCTTTTGAGCTTGTTCGCGGGATTCCAGCCTCCCGCCGGGCTGGTTGCGCCTCGGTGCCGGGGCGGCGTAAGCGACTTGTTGTACGTGCTCCCAGCGCAGCGGGCTGGCCTGGCGGGTGGTGACGCCCCGTTCAGCGGCATCCCGGGCCAGCCCGGCCAGAACGAGCCGCACCCGCAGGTCGCGGGCCGGGTTGGTCCCCCGCTTGCCGCGGAGTTCATAGGCGACGGCGGCCAAATAGGTACGCAGGGTGGTCGGCTTCTTCCCTTCCATATGGAGGCTGACCAGCCAGCGCAGAATGTCCTCGACGGTCGGGGCTGATACCGGCCGCCCGCTGGCGTCCGCCCAGCGGGCCCAGCTGTTCCATCCGGTTTTGTAGGTCTTGCGGGTGTTGGCGGACAGCGCCGCGGTTTCGGCCTGAGCTATAAGCCCATCCGCGCAGCAAAAGCTCCGGCCAGCACTGCCG